>CAJWBV010000024.1 GCA_913020275.1 uncultured Rhodobiaceae bacterium | reverse complement strand
CAAGCGCGGCCAGATCAAACGGGGCGGTTTCGCCACGGTTTAATTCGGCATCCAGCCGCGTGGCATTGGATATGTCGGAAATCAGGCGATTGAGGCGTTGCACATCACTTTGAATAATGCGTTTCATCTCGCGCTGCTGGTCGGGGCTGGTCGCCGTTTCAAGCGATTGCACGGCGCTGTGCAACGAGGTCAGCGGATTTTTCAATTCATGGGCAACATCCGCCGCGAAACGGTCGATTGTGTTGATGCGCTCCAGCAATTGTTCGGTCATTTCGCGTAAAGCCACTGACAAATCGCCAATCTCATCGCCGCGCCGCGACAAGTCGGGAATGGTCTCCAGCCCCGGCAGGGTGGGCGAGGCGCGATTGAATACGCGCATGGCACGGGCCAGCTTGCGCACCGGCTCGGTAATCGTGCTGGCCAGCAGCAGCGAGGTCATCAGGCTGACCAAAAGCGCGATGAGCGCCAATTCAATAACCACGCGGCGTTCGGCCTGAATGATCGCGTCGATCTCACCCGGCCGGGTCGACACCATGAGTGCGCCGATAATCGCTCGATAACCCTGAACCGGCACGGCGACGGTCAATATGTCTGCGCCATCCTGGTTCTGCCTTTGCAGGCTGGCCGAGCGTCCTTTTATAGCCGACACCACTTCGGGCAGATTATACCCTTCCGCCGCACTGATCTCCGTCAGAACGGGTTTTTCCCGCCGGAAAACACCGCGAACCGCAGACGCGATGCGCCGCGGCCAGTCCTGACGCACGGAGGTGCCGGGCAGTGGCGGCAATGCGCGCGAAATGACATTTATGGAGCGGTCCATGTGAGCACTGTCGAGCACCAGCGCACCGTCACGCCCGTACAGGCGAATCCGCGCATTGGTAACGGATGCAACTTGGCGCATGATTTTGGTGGCTTCGCGTATCTCCCAATCGGGACCGTCGCGCCCGCCAATCATCGGGCCAAACAAAGACGGGTCAAAAAACTGGAAATTGCGATTGATAACCGTCTGGCTCAGCGCACCGGCGACAATGCGCGCCTGGGCTTCCAAACTTTGTTTATACGCATTGGTAAGAAATTGCCGCGATTCAGACAGAACCAGAAAGCCGCCTGCGAGAATAATGAGCCCCAGCATGTTGAGACCGATAAGGCGCGCCAGCAATCGGCGGCGGCGCTGGGTGCCCTCACGCTGGCGCGGCGTCATGACGCTTTATACCTGTAACCCACACCATAAAGGGTTTCGATGGCGTCAAAAGACGCATCGACGGCGCGGAACTTACGGCGCAGTCTTTTGATGTGGCTGTCAATCGTGCGGTCATCGACATAGATCTGATCATCATAAGCGGCATCCATGAGCGAATCGCGGCTTTTTACCACACCCGGGCGCTGAGCGAGCGCGTCAATGATCAAAAACTCGGTTACTGTCAGATTGACCGGCCGGTTTTTCCACAGGCAATCATGGCGTTCATGGTCGAGATGCAAATGCCCCTGACTGATGGTGGATTTTGATGCGGCCGCCGGCGTGTCAGCGCGCGCCGCGCTGCGCCGAAGCACGGCACGGATGCGTTCAATCAAAAGGCGTTGCGAAAACGGCTTGGTGATATAGTCGTCAGCGCCCATTTTCAGGCCGAAGACTTCGTCTATCTCATCATCCTTAGAGGTGAGAAAAACCACAGGCATTGCGCTGTTTTGGCGCAATTTTCGAAGCAGTTCCAGCCCGTCCATGCGCGGCATTTTAATGTCGAACACGCCAATATCGGCAGGTTGGTTTTCGAGCGCGGCAAGTGCCGAGTGGCCGTCTGTATAGCTGCGCACGCGGAAACCATCCGCCTCCAGCGCGATACGCACCGAAGCCAGAATATTGGCATCATCATCGACCAGGACTATCTCAGCCATTAAATTTCAATCCCGTTTTTCAGCGCGCCCACGCGCATCAGGCCCTCAATCTGCTGGCTTTTTCAAGGGCCTCACAACATTAACATGAAATGTGTTTATCGTGTGGCAGTCTGCTTGCACTGATGCGTCATTGTTAATATAGTCCCCCATCTGTAGCGAGGGATTTTGGCGGCAAAAGGAGCAATCCGTGATGGAACAGAGCGGCTTTCATATCAGTAAAAACGGAATCGACGGGCAAGGGCTGGGCAAAGCCAAAACTGTGCACTGGAATTTGCGCCCTGCCGAAATTTACGAGATGGCGCTGGCGCGCGGCGAAGGCGAAATTGCCGGCAACGGGCCGCTTCTGGTGAAAACCGGCCAGCATACGGGCCGCTCGGCGCAGGACAAATTCATTGTGCGCGACGCATTTACCGAAGATTGCGTGTGGTGGGACAATAACAAATCCATGACACCGGCACATTTTGACACTCTTTTGGAAGACATGCTGGCCCATGCCGAGGGCAAGGAATTGCTTGTGCAGGACCTGTTCGGCGGTGCCGACCCGACGCACCGTCTCGCGACGCGCGTGGTCACCGAGCTGGCCTGGCATTCGCTGTTCATTCAAAATCTGTTGATTGAGCCGGTGCCGGAAGAACTGGACGTGTTTGACCCGGAATTCGTTATTATGAATTTCCCAAGTTTCAAAGCCGACCCCGACCGCCATGGTAGCCGCACCGAGACGGTCATCGCGGTTAATTTCGAGCGCAAAATGGTGCTGATCGCCGGCACTTCTTACGCCGGTGAGACAAAAAAATCGGTTTTTTCCATGTTGAACTTCACCTTGCCGGCCAAGCGCGTCATGCCGATGCACTGTTCTGTCAATGTCAGCAAAGACGGCGATGCAGCCGTCTTTTTTGGTTTGAGCGGCACCGGCAAAACAACTTTGTCGGCCGACCCGAACCGCATTCTTGTCGGGGATGACGAGCATGGCTGGTCGGAAAACGGCGTCTTCAATTTCGAAGGCGGGTGCTATGCCAAAATGATCAATCTGTCGGCTGAGGCCGAGCCCGAAATTTATGCCACCACGCAACGTTTCGGCACAGTGCTTGAAAATGTGGTTATGGACCCGAAAACTCGCGAACTGGACTTTTTCGACAATTCGCTGGCCGAAAATTCGCGCGGTGCCTACCCGCTGTCCTTTATTCCAAATGCCTCCGACACGGGCCGCGCCGGACACCCCAGCAATATCATCATGCTGACCGCCGATGCCTTCGGCGTGTTGCCGCCCATTTCGCGGTTGACGCCCAGCCAGGCCATGTATCATTTCCTGTCCGGCTATACGGCGAAAGTCGCGGGCACCGAAAAAGGTGTCACCGAGCCGGAAGCCACGTTTTCGACCTGCTTTGGCGCGCCGTTTATGCCGCGTCACCCGTCAGAATATGGCAATCTTCTGCGCGATCTCATTGCCGAGCACAGCGCAAGTTGCTGGCTGGTGAATACCGGCTGGACGGGCGGGGCCTACGGCATTGGCAACCGCATGCCAATCCGCGAAACCCGTGCGCTGTTGTCTGCCGCACTGGATGGCAGCCTGAACGCGGTGGATTTCCGCACGGATGAGAATTTCGGCTTTGAAGTGCCGGTTTCTGTGCCGGGCGTCGACGGGTCAATCTTGAACCCGCGCGACACTTGGGCGGATCCGGACGCATATGATGCGCAAGCCGCCAAACTTGTTGCCATGTTTGTTGAGAATTTCGCCAAATTCATCGAACATGTCGATGATAATGTTCGTGCCGCTGCTCTGGCTGCAGAATAGTATTATTTTAAATAGTTCTTAGCTGTCAATATTGCTAATTTATCCATTTCGGTACTTAATAAGTAATACTAATGAGCCTCGTCCCAGTTATCGGCGGCGCAGGCATCAACCACCAGCGGCACGGAAAGCGTCAGCCTTGGGTGGCAGGCGGTCTCCATTACTGAAACGACGCTGGATATCAACGCATCGGCTTCATTTTCAGCCACTTCAAAAATCAATTCGTCATGCACCTGCAACAGCATGCGCGCGCTCGAAAGCGGCGTCAGTGCCTCAGGCAGGCGTATCATGGCGCGGCGGATAATATCGGCGGCCGTTCCTTGTATCGGCGCGTTGATGGCGGCACGCTCGGCAAAGGCTCGGCGCGCGGGAATTTTGGCAGTGATTTCGCGTAGGTGCACTTTCCGGCCAAACAGGGTGGACACATAGCCTTGCGCGCGGGCTTCGGTTTTCGTGGCTTCCATATAGTCGCGAATGCCCGGAAATTTTCCAAAATAGGCATCAATATAGGCCGCCGCCTCGCTGCGTGAAATGCCCAGCTGATTGGCAAGGCCGAAAGCGGAAATGCCGTAAATAATGCCGAAATTAATCGCTTTGGCGCGGCGGCGCACATCCGGCGTCATGTCACCAAGCGGCACGGCAAACATTTCCGAAGCTGTCATTGCATGAATGTCGAGCCCGTCGGCAAAAGCCTGTCGCAGGCTGTCAATCTGCGCCATATGCGCCAAGATACGCAACTCAATCTGACTGTAATCAGCACTCACCAGCTTGTTGCCGGGCGCGGCCACAAACTCCGTGCGGATGCGCCGCCCGTCTTCGGTGCGTACCGGAATATTCTGCAAATTCGGGTCGGATGAAGATAGCCGGCCCGTCGTTGTCGACGCCATTGAGTATGAAGTGTGAATGCGCCCCGTTTCCGGATTGACGAAATCCGGCAGCGCGTCGGTATAAGTCGATTTGAGTTTTGCCAGCCCGCGCCAGTCCAGCACGGTGGCGGCCAGCGTGTTGCCGCCCTCGGCCAGCCCTTCCAGCACATCGGCACCGGTGCCCCAGGCGCCGGTTTTGGTTTTCTTGCCGCCCGACAGACCCATTTTGTCAAAGAGAATATCGCCAAGCTGCTTGGGGCTGGCAATGTTGAATTTTTCACCGGCCAGCGCATATATCTCATCTTCCATGGCCGCCATTTTCTGGGCAAATTCACCCGACAGGCGCGACAGCACCGCCCGGTCAACCAGCACACCCTCGCGCTCCATATCCGTGATCACCTGCACCAGCGGCCGCTCGGTGCTTTCATAAACACCCGTCACACCCTCCGCCGCCAGCCGCGGCTTCAAACGCAACCACAGGCGCAGCGTGACATCGGCATCTTCGGCCGCATATCGGGTCGCCTCATCGACCGGCACGCGGTCGAAGGTAATCTGGTTCTTGCCCGTCCCCAGCAGTTCCTTGATCGAGATTGGCGTATGGTCCAAAAACCGTTGCGCCAATTCATCCATTCCATGACTGTGCGCTCCGGCTCCCAGCGCATAGGAAATCAGCATGGTGTCATCAACCGGCGCAACCGGCACGCCGCGGCGACCCAGCACTTGCAGGTCAAATTTGGCGTTTTGCAAAACTTTCAAAACGGACGCATCCGCCAGCATGGGTGCCAGCAGGGCGAGTGCCGTTTGCTCGTCCAGCTGTTCGGGCGTTTCGGCACCCAAATCCAGCCCGTCACCGGCCCCGTGTGCCAGTGGCACATAGCACGCCTCGCCCGGTGCCACGGCCAGCGAAACGCCGACGAGCCGACACTGCATGGCGTCTAGCCCATCGGTTTCAGTATCCACCGCGACAACACCGCCACGCGTGGCGCGCGCCACCCAGTCCTGCAATTCATCGGGTTTTGTCACGCATGTATAGGCCGACACATCCAGCGCCGGCATTTCGGCAGGCGGGCGGGCGCGGGTGCCCTGCCCGTCGGCCTGCGGCGCCCCCGATTGCGCGTTTCCGGCATCTTTTTCGGCACTACCCGCCTTGGCCGCCAGCGCTTTTGAAGCCGCATAGGCATCGGCGTCAATCTCATAACGTTCGGCCAAACGCCGCGTCAGCGTGTTGAACTCCATGGCCTTTAAAAAGCCCATCAGATTTTCCGCCACCGGCGCGGCGCGTGCCATGTCTTTGAGCGCAACCGGCATGGGCGCATCGCGGCGCAAGGTTACAAGTTCGCGGCTGATACGCGCCTGCTCGGCAAAATTCACCAGGTTTTCCCGCCGCTTTGGTTGTTTGATCTCTTCGGCGCGCGCCAGGAGAGCGTCCAGATCGCCAAATTCGCCGATCAGCTGTGCCGCCGTTTTAATGCCAATGCCCGGCACACCCGGCACATTGTCCACACTGTCACCGGCCAGCGCCTGCACATCAATGACGCGTTCGGGCCCGACACCGAATTTTTCAATGACACCGTCAACATCAATCTTTTTGTCTTTCATTGTGTCGACCATATCGATGGTGCCCCCGACAAGTTGCATCAAATCCTTGTCCGACGATACAATCGTCACCCGCGCACCGGCTTTGGCCGCCTCTTCAGCATAAGTTGCTATCAAATCATCGGCCTCAAAACCTTCTTCTTCGACTGCCGGAATATTGAAGGCGCGCACCGCGTCACGCACCAGCGGAAATTGCGGCACCAGATCTTCCGGTGCAGGCGGCCGGTGGGCTTTGTAATCGGCATAAATTTCATTTCTGAAACTGCGGCCGGACGCGTCAAAAATAACGCCCAAATGCGTCGGCGTTTCCGCACCGTCCATTTCGTCAAGCAGCTTGACCAGCATATTGCAAAAGCCCGACACCGCCCCGACGGGCAGCCCGTCAGATTTGCGCGTCAAAGGCGGCAGCGCATGATAGGCGCGGAAAATATAGCCGGAGCCGTCCACCAGATAGAGATGATCACCGGAACCGAGTTTTGAGCGCGCTGCCATGGGAAATCCTTATTCAACCGAGTCGAAATAAATTTTAGCAGAGATAACAGGCGAAAAAACCCGCCGACGCATTCCGTCCCCAACATCCGGCGTGGGCGTTTGCCCAACACCGCGCGCGGTGTTACATGTGGTGGAGGAGTTTTTCATGGACAACCCCCAGCAACCGCCCATCGCGCTGTCGGCGCGCAATCTGCAAAAGACCTATAAGGCCGGCGGCAACCAGCCCGCAAAAGAAGCGCTGAAAGGCATTGATCTGGACATTCCGCGCGGCGCTATTTTCGGCCTGCTTGGGCCCAATGGGGCGGGCAAATCGACCTTTATCAATATTCTCGCCGGGCTGGTCATCAAATCGGGCGGCAGCGCCAATATTTGGGGATTTGACATTGACGCCAATCCGCGCCAGGCGCGCGCCTCAATAGGCATTGTGCCGCAAGAGCTGAGCATTGATCCGTTTTTCACACCGGCCGAAATAATGGAACTTCAAGCTGGCCTTTATGGTGTTCCGCGCAAACAAAGACGCACCAATGAAATTCTGTCGGCCATGGGGCTGGCCGACAAGGCCCAAGCCTATGCGCGCACGCTATCGGGCGGCATGCGCCGCCGCCTGCTGGTGGCCAAGGCGATGGTGCACAACCCGCCGGTTCTGGTTCTGGACGAGCCGACGGCAGGCGTCGGTATCGAGTTGCGCCGCCAGTTATGGGATTATGTCATCGACTTGAACCGGCAGGGCGTCACAATCATGCTGACCACGCATTATCTCGAAGAGGCCGAAGAATTGTGCGACACCGTCGCCATTATCGACAATGGCGAGGTCGTTGCCTGCGACAAGACCGACAACCTGCTGCGCCAGATAGACAATAAAACCCTCATTATTCGTCCGAACTCCCAGTTGGAAGCCGCGCCGATAATTGCCGACCTACAATGTGCGTTGCGTGATGATGGGCATTTAATCATACAGTACAATCCAGGCCAGCATGCAGCCGGCGAAGTTCTGGCACTGGTGCAGAAAACCGGGATCGAAATAGCCGACCTCGCCAGTGAAGGGGCAGACCTTGAAACCGTTTTTATGAAGCTCACCGGATCCAGCACTTAAACTCGGAGAACATTATGGAAGATTTAAGAAATAAGGTTGTTGCCATCACTGGCGGTGCGACCGGGATTGGCTTTGCCTTGGCCAAAAGCCTAGGCGTGGATGGAGCCAAAATAATCATTGGCGAACCGCGCCAAGAAGCCCTTGATCCCGCCATTGCAGGGCTCTCAGAATTAGGCATCGAAGCCATCTCCGCCCCCTTGGATGTGGCCAATCTTTCCAGCGTCGAAGCCTTTGCCGATGTCGCCTGGGAGCATTATGGCCGGGTCGACATGTTAATCAACAATGCAGGTATTACAGGTGCACGCGGATCAATCGACAAAGTTGATATCGCCGAAGCTCGCAAGTTACTCGATGTAAACTTTTTTGGTGTTTGGCACGGTTGTGCGGTATTTAGCGCCCGCATGATCGAGCAAGGGACGCAGGCAGCGATTTATAATCTTGGCTCGGAAAACTCACTTTTCGTCGCGGTGCCAAAAAGCGTCGCATATGTTGCCTCAAAACATGCTGTTTTCGGTCTAAGCGAAAGCTTGCGCAATGATTTACCTGATTTTATCCATGTCGGCACAATTTTTCCCGGCTATGTCGACACCCCGCTGACCGCTCAAGCGGAGGGAGGCATGAATGCAGATGATTTTGCCGAAATTGTTAAACGGCAGGTAAAAAACGGTGAACATATAATAGTCTCCCATAGCTACAATATGGTGCATATCGACGAGCGGCATGCCGAGTTGA
>CAJWBV010000023.1 GCA_913020275.1 uncultured Rhodobiaceae bacterium | reverse complement strand
CAGCCATTACGGAACACTGGCAGGCGTCGCAAGCCGCACGCCGGCGCGGGCACAAGAATTTTGCGACATGCATGGCGGCACAGCCTGTGAAGATTATGCCGCGCTTCTGGCGCGCGACGATATTGACGCGGTCTACATCGCCACGCCGCATGACGCGCACGTCATATGGGCGCATCGTGCCCTTGAAGCGGGCAAGGCAACCTTATGCGAAAAACCGCTGGGGCTGAACCAGGGCGAGGTTTTGAGCCTTTATGGAGCGGCGGCGCGCAATGGCGTGCTGCTGGTGGAGGCGCTGATGTATGTCATGCATCCGCGCATGCACCTTGCCCGCAAACTGCTGGATGACGGTGAAATCGGCACGGTGACGGGCTTTTCGTCGAGCTTTGGGTTTGCGTTTCCGTTCACCCCAGAACACCGGCTTTACAATCGTGACCGCGCTGGTGGCGGTATTCTCGATATCGGCATTTATCCGCTGACCGCAGCGCGGTTTTTGCTGGGTGAACCCGCATCGCTTACGGGCGAGGCGCGCTTGGCACCCACGAAAGTCGATGCCGAAGCGCGCGCGCAGCTTGATTATGGGGATTTTTCGGCCGAGCTCCATTGTGCGGTTGACACTGAAATTCCATGGCAGATCTGCGTAACGGGCTCCAAGGGCACAATGACCATTGACCGGCCCTGGCATTCGGGGCCGGATAATCAGGCGGTCATCATCACGCTGGAAGATGGCACGCAGCGGATTTACGAAAGCGATGAGACAAGACCGCTCTATGCGGTCGAGGCCGACCATGTGGCTGAATGCATGTTGCGCGGGGAGGGGGCGTCCGAATTTGTGTCGCCCGATTTTTCGATTAACACCGCCTATTGGCTGGACCGCTGGCGCGAGGCGGGCGGCGTCACTTATGCGGCGGATGTGCTTGATGTCAACGGATTTGATGCTCGATCACCGCGAGCGGGTCGTTATGGTGCCATGCCCGTATTGCAGTTAAACGGGCTGGAAAAGCCGGTGTCGCGGCTGGTGCTGGGCACGGACAACCAAATTGATGCGGCGACCATGGCAGCGATGGCCGATGCGTTTTTTGAGCAGGGCGGCACATGCTTCGACACCGCGCATATTTACAGCGGCGGCATGAGCGAAAAGGCGTTGGGGGCTTGGATTAAGGCCCGCGGGATGCGTGAAAATGTGGTCATTCTCGGCAAGGGCGCCCATCCCCCAGACTGCACGCCTGATGCCATGGCGCGCCAACTTGAAGAGTCCCTTGACCGGTTGCAGACGGATTATCTGGATATTTACTGCCTGCACCGCGACAACCCCGATATTCCGATTGCCGAATGGGTTGATGCACTGCACGCCGAAATGGATAAGGGGCGCATACGCGTCTTTGGTGGTTCCAACTGGACGGCCGCGCGCATTGATGCGGCCAATGAATACGCACAATCCAAGGGAGGTTCCGGGTTTTCGCTGGTAAGCAATAATTTCTCGCTGGCGCGCATGGAAGAGCCGGTTTGGGAGGGCTGCCTTGCGAGTTCGACAGATGATTTCCGCGACTGGCATATACGCACGGGGGTCGCACTGTTTCCTTGGTCGGCGCAGGCGCGTGGGTTTTTTCTCGATTGGGAAAACCGGCCCCTGTCGGCGGCGCGCCATGGCGCAGACCCGACGCTTGACGAGATGCACCGCGTTTGGGGGTCGCCTGAAAATTTTGAGCGGCGCACACGTGCCATTGAGTTGGCCAGACGCAAAAATACATCTGCCCTGCATATTGCGTTGGCTTATGTGCTGCACCAGCCGTTTCCGACGGCGGCACTTATCGGGCCGCGCACGCCGATGCAATTGGCCGACAGTGTTGCTGCCTGCAATATTGTACTGAGTGATGACGAAGTGAACTGGCTTGATTTGCGCAGTTAAATTGCGCGGTCAAAGCTAACGCCGAAACAGCCCCACGAAAAAATGCGCCCAGCGATTATTGAGCAAATCCAGCAATAATCTGAAACGCTTTTCGCTCAATGCGCCGCCGCTCATAATTCGCACCGTGTTCAGCCGCATGGACAAAACCATTTCATTGCGCATTTTGATCATGACGGGACTGTCGGTTTTGGTTGGCCCAAGCGTGCCCTCAATGGCTTTGAACACCATGGCGACAATGCGTTTTCCAAGCCAGTGGTGCTGGATGTCGGCCAGCGTTGTATTGGCGTGATACGGCTTTACGCTTTCGGCCACCGTAACGTGGAGGCCACGCGCCGCCAACTCGTTGTCGGTCATGGTCACATAAGGCGTTTCTTGTGTTTTCGGCGTGTTGCGCCGCGTGTCGCCGTTCAGGTCAATGTTGATCGATTGACGAATGTCGGTGCAAGAGGCACCGACCAGCAATTCAAAGGCGCCGGGCTCGACAACCCAATCATCGGCACCAATGTCGAAAAAGGCGAAACTTCGCCGGTCGAGAACCAGCGTGCAGGTGGCAGTCTCGCCTACGCCCAGATAAAGTTTTCTGAACGCCTTTAACTCGCGGTCCGGTCGGTAGACGCTGGCTTCGACATCGCGCACATAAAGCTGGACAATCTCGGCACCGGCGCATAAGCCGGAATTGGTGATGTCGACGCGCACTTCAAGGTTTAGTCCATGGGCAGAAGTATCGCCCGACACGCGCAAATTTGAATAGGCGAATGTCGTGTAGCTCAAGCCATGACCGAACGGAAACAAAACCGGCGTTTCATGCGTTACAAAATGCCGATAGCCGACATTCAACCCTTCGCGGTAAATGATTTGGCGCGGATGGGTGGCAAAATTTTCCTGCGCCGGGCAATCATTGAGCGCCAGCGGAAAGGTTTCGGCCAGCTTGCCGCTGGGCGATACCTCGCCGAACACCAAATCGCACAGCGCACCCGCTCCGGCTTGACCTGCCAGATAAATCTCCAGCACTGCTGGAACAGTGTCGATCCACGGCATTTCGATCGGCGCTCCGTTCGACAATACAACAGCGCAAGCCGGATTAGCTTTGGCAACCGCCGCGACAAGCGCATCAAGCTGGGCGGGCTGGCGCAAATGCCCCCGATCAAAGCCTTCGGCCTCAAACAAGGGTGGCAGGCCGACCATTACAATTACCTGATCCGCGGCTTCGGCACATGCCACCGCCTCGGCGATCAGCTTCTCATCGGTTTCGGCGGTTTCCGGGTCAAAACCTTTAGCGTATGCCACCTCACCGGCTCCATCCAATGCGGCGGCAAACATGTCCAGTGGCTTGTCGATTTGCGTGGCATTGACTTGTGAACTGCCGGCTCCCTGAAACCTTGGGGCTTCGGCAAAAGCACCGATAACAGCGAGCTTGCCGGATTTTTTGAACGGTAACGTGGCATCATTGTTTTTTAACAAAACCGCGCCTTCGCGCGCGGCGCGTCGGGCCAGCGCGTGATGGGCATCAAAATCCACCTCCGGCGCGGCGCTGTTATTTTCGCTTGCCAGAATAAGCGCGGTCACATTGCGCGCCGCAGTGTTCAGGTCAGCCTCTTCCAGAACACCGGCGCGCACGGCATCGGCTGCGGCGCAATCGTTTAAGCCGCCACTGCCGGGCATTTCCAAATCAAGCCCGGCGGCGACCCCTTGCGGGCGGTCATTGACGGCGCCCCAATCGGTGACGACCAAGCCCTGAAAGCCCCAACGGTCGCGCAAGATATCCTTGGTCAGGATTTTGTTTTCACTGCAATAACTGCCATTAAGGCGGTTGTAGGCGCACATCACCGTCCAAGGTTGTGCCTGCCGCACAGCAAGTTCGAAGGCTGGCAGGTAGATTTCGTGCAAGGTTCGCGCATCGACCAGCGTATCAACAACCATGCGCTGGGCTTCCTGATTGTTCACGGCGAAGTGTTTGATGCTGGTGCCTGTGCCGGTAGACTGCACACCGGCAATAAAGGCCACGGCCATGGCTCCGGTCAGATAGGGATCTTCGCTATAATATTCGAAGTTGCGTCCGCACAGAGGGCTACGTTTGATATTGACGCCTGGGCCGAGCAAAACGGCAACGTCTTCCGCCTGACATTCGCGACCAATTGCGACGCCGACCTCGGCAATCAGGTCGGTATCCCAGCTTGAAGCCAGCGTGACTGCGGTCGGAAAGCATGTGGCCGGCACAGAGGACTGCATGCCGAGATGGTCGGCATGAGCTGATTGCTTGCGCAATCCATGCGGGCCATCGGACACCATAGTCTTCCGCAATCCGTGTTCGGCAACATCTTGCAAATGCCAGAAACTGCTGCCCGAAAGCAATGACGCGCGGACATCCAGATCCATTCGGTCAATTAAAGCCTCGGCATCGGCGGTAAAATCAATCGGGTGCTTCACGAAAAAATCCTCTTTTTTCGGTTCTTAGTCTATGGTTTTCGCTCTCAGATACAAGTATCGGCCAGGGTTCCCCTTTCGGTTTGAGTCGTAGCAATAAATTTTGCATACTTAATTTAGTGTTAAAAAAAACGTTGTGGCACAGGAGGGGAGTATGTCAGCACAGGCAGAATTTGATGCGTTTTTGCGGTTCGAGGCGCGACCACTAACACCGGCGCTGGGCGCGGAATTGATCGGCGCGGATTTGACCCGACCCGATGCTCAGCTTTTCGACGAGGTGCATTCGGCCCTGTTGCAATATAAGGTTGTTTTTTTCCGCGATCAGGCGCTGGACCGCGAACAGCATATCGCTTTCGCGCGGGGATTTGGCGAGCTGGAAATCCATCCGGCCACGCCTGCCGACCAGCCCGACCCAGAAGTGTTGCGCATTGCGCATGGTCCAAAGTCGCGCGGGTCTGAGAATAACTGGCACTCCGATGTGACCTGGCGTGAGCGGCCATCGCTGGGCTCTATTTTGCGCGCCATTGAACTGCCGGATAATGGCGGCGATACGCTGTTTGCCAATATGGTTATGGCCTATGACCGGTTATCCGATGCCATGAAGGAAAAAATTGACGGGCTGGTGGCTGTGCATGATATCGCCCGTGTTTTTGCAAAGCGGCTTGGCAAGGCACCAGAAGAACTGCACGAAAAATACCCGCCATCGGAGCATCCGGTTGTGCGCACGCACCCTGAGACAAAAGAGCGTTTGATTTATGTCAATGACGGTTTTACCAGCCACATTAAGGATATGGATGCACAAGAAAGCGACGCACTTTTGAAAAAGCTTTATCAGACGGCGTGGAACCCGGAAGTACAGTGTCGCTTCCGCTGGGCGCCGGGTTCGATGGCTTTCTGGGACAATCGTGCGTGCCAGCACTTTGCGGCTTCAGATTATTTCCCGCATGTGCGCGTTATGGAGCGGGTAACGATCGCCGGCGATAAGCCTTATTTCGACGCCAGCGTTTAAATTAGTGTTCGATTAGTCGCGCGGTGGCAAACCCTTGACCATGGTAAGCGAGGTGAGCGGTGCACCGGCGCGGCGAAATTCTGACAAAGCCTGATAGTCGGCATCATCAAACCAGCCGCGCGCAGCTTCTTCGGACGGAAAGGTAAACATGACAACGCGACCCTCGACCGGCGTGCTGCCTTCAAGATGGGTGATCGCGTCGTCATAGGTTATGAAACTGCCGCCGTGTTTTTTGAGGATAGGGAAAAAACCCTTTTCGTATTTTCTGTATGTTTCGGCGTCTTCTATCTTAAGATTGGCAATCATATAAACTTGGGTCATAGGAACTCCGTAATTATTGCGATTTTATGATAGCACAGGTTTTCAGTAAATTAAGAAGGGAACATCATGTCCGATCTCATATTGCACCAATACGAATTATCACCATTCTCCGAAAAAATGCGAAAGGTGCTGGGGTTCAAAGGGCTGGACTATCACTCGGTTGACCAACCAGATATCGCGCCCAAGCCGGCGCTCACGCCGCTTACTGGCGGCTATCGGCGCATTCCGGTTTTGCAAATCGGCGCGCATGTTTATTGCGATACCGCCTTAATGGTGCGCGAACTGGAACGCCGTTTTCCCGAACCATGCCTGACGCCACCTGCACTTTTGGGTGCCGCTGAGATTGTTGCTGATTGGGCTGACCACCGATTGTTCTCCATGGCCGCATTGCCCACGGTTGTTGCTCTCGCCGAGATATTGCCGCCGGAATTTTTTGAAGACCGCGCCAAAATGAGCCCCGGTTTTTCAGCTGAAGGTGCTGGCGGCGCAGTGGCGCATTCTGAAAACCAAATGTTGCTGGCAATGTCCACGCTCGACGCCCAGCTCAATCGAACACCGTTTCTTTTGGGCGAACAGCTCACGCTGGCGGATTTGTCGGTTTACCATATTGTTAATTTTGCGGCTGCCGCACCGGTGTTCGGCAATGGTCTTGCCGCGTGCGCCGCCTTAAATGGCTGGCTGGAGAAAATACGCGCCATGGACATTGGTACTTCTACGCCAATGACCCAAGAAGCCGCACTCGATATTGCGCGCGCCGCCCAACCCCACAAACCCCCGCCGCAAGATGCCATTGATGACCCGCAATTGCCGGTCGGTGCGTCGCTGACCATTCAGGCCGATGATTACGGGCAGGAGGTCACGCAAGGTGAAATTGTTTGGACGCGGGAAAATGAAGTGGTGGTTCACCGGCATGATACAGATATTGGCGATATTCTGGTGCATTATCCCAAACAGGGGTACCGGCTGGCTGTTGATGCATGAGGGAGGAAAAGAAGCGCCAGGCATTTGAGTTATACTCTGCCCGGCGCTGTTTTTTGCTAGAAGGTTTTGGTTGCCAGAATTTTGAAGTTTCTTCCGGCCTCAGGAACTTTATCCTTAAGTTCGCTGGCGTGATGACGGATTTCTTCGTTCAACAGATTATCGATGCCGAATTTAATTACAGTACCGTTTGAAAACGCTGGCATCCATGAAACGCTCGCATTTACCTCGGTAAATCCATCGGTTTGATGTTGGTCTGTTGGAACATCAGTTTGATCATCCGCCACAATGACATCCAAGCCAACTGACACATCTTCAAAATTTAGCTGACCAAAAATCCCAATTTTCTCAGGTGGGATTGACCGCAGGTCTTCACCACTGTCCAGCTCACCAGTTATGTTCGAATAGCTCAGCTCAGCTGACCAGTCAGCAGATCTCCATGTTCCAGTTTGAACGAAGCTCGCTTCGAAACCGTAGATCTCAGCGTCAGCTTGTAGATAGTCATACACATCATTATTTTCAATTTGTATGCCAGCGCCCTTCAAGTAAATGAAATCATCAAAGTCATTATTGAAGGCTGCAAACTGGAAAGCCTGGGAACCTTTTTCATATCGATAATAGATTTCACTCGCTATTGCTTCTTCGCTAGACATCATAGCGTTTCCTCGTTCATGGCGACTTGCTGCAGCATGGTAGCCATTAGAATAGAGCTCTGAAATGCTCGGAGCTCGCTCTGACATTGATATTGAGGAACCAAGGTAGCTATGTTCGTTGAGCCGATATCCAAGGCCAATGGAGGCATTGCCCAAATCAAAACTACGACTTACCGAATTATTATCGAGATCTACCTTATCATAACGGACCCCGATTTCTGTTGACCACTCTCCGACTTCCAGACTTTGAACTATGTGAACAGAAAATTCTTCGTGTTCGGATGTTGGTAGGAATGCCTCGGCTCCGGATGTCTGCAGTTCATTGTCTACTATAGAAATACCAAAAACGCCGCTCCATCCAGCAATGTCGCTGTTGAGGAGCTCAACTTTTGCCTCTTGAATATCTCTGCCGAACCTGGTTCCAACGGCGCCATCCTCAAACTCTGCCTGATTGAAGTTAGTCACGTGCAGACTAGCTTCCATGGTATCAAAAGCTGACGCCAATTGGTACTCAAGGACACCGCGAAAAGTCTCTTTGTCGAGCTCGATTCTGACACCCTCTTCACCATGCTCTTCTTCCTCTTCCCCCTCTTCTTCTTCGTGGGCATGCCCAGGAACGCCATAAGATTTCGCGATAGTGTTTGCAAAAAGAGTGAGGTTTGACTTTGCGCCCTTAAACGAAACAGATGTGCTAAAGCCATCCGATTTGCTCGCAGTGTTTGCTACGTCTTGCGAGACATCGACAATTTCTTCGCCCTCTTCAGTGAGCTCGTAATAGCTTTCCGCGTGAGTTGGAATTTTAATTTCTTCGCTTGCTTGATCAAAACCGGATATTGCCACACTCATGTTATTAAAAGAGCGAACGCCATAGATGGCTCCGGTAGAACCATCGGCTACGGTCGAACCACCGGCTGATATTTCATAGCTATTAGCAGCGTCCGCATCTAAAAGACGATTGAAGGAATTAACGACCCCAGTTGTCGCATATGGACCATAACGTAAAGCACTTGGACCTTTTAAAACTTCGACGCGATTTATATCAAAATAATTGATAATATTGGCGTGATCGTTTGCAGTGTCTGAGATATCTCCTGCCGTCATGCCATTCACAAGTGACCCCGTGCGGCGGCCGCTCAAGCCCCTTATTACAGGACGGCCTACCTCTGGACCGTGACTTGCTACGCTAACCCCAGGAATGGTTTTGATAATATCACCGAGGGTAGTGCCGGCGTTTTTATCGATCTTATTGCTAGTAATTACATGAGTTTGCGAAATGATTTCGTCGGATGATTTTTTAAAGGGGCTACTTAAAACCACGACTTCGTCGATTGTCTCATCTGCCGTCTGGGCAAATGAAGCACTAGTTGCAAGCGCGAAAAACGAGGCGCTAGCTAGCGCCAAATAGGAATGTTTGGACATAGTAATTCTCCGAAAAAAGTTTGATATATTGTCAGACGAGATAAACGGGCGGAGCGCGTATCTGTCTGCTTAAATCAACTTCATTCGGAATGACTGAATTTTTGGCTGCCGCGAGTCGTGGCGCCTGAGATTGTTCCGGTAATTCGGAAATGCCTG
>CAJWBV010000022.1 GCA_913020275.1 uncultured Rhodobiaceae bacterium | reverse complement strand
CATGGATGCCGCCGGAAACGAGCTGACACCACCCGATATGACCGAGGTTGAAAACGCGCTTCGTGACGCGCAATCTGAGGGGTGCGACTCCGTAGCCATTTGTCTTTTGCACGGCTATCGCAATCCAGCTCATGAACTCCAAATCGGAGCTCTGGCCGGCGATCTGGGCTTTGCCCATATTTCGATGAGCCATGAGGTCATTTCGCTGATGAAGTTTGTCGGACGCGCCAGCACAACCGTGGCCGATGCCTATCTCACACCGGTTTTGCGCGACTATGTGAGCCGCGTAAGCAAGCACTTGCCAGAAACAGATGAGGCCGCCACGCAGCTTCAATTCATGATGTCGTCCGGTGGGCTGACCGCCGCCAGCCTGTTTCAGGGCAAGGACGCCGTGCTGTCCGGCCCCGCCGGTGGCGTGGTCGGTGCGGTGCATGTCGGGCGCGCGGCAGGTTTCGACCGCATGATCGGATTTGATATGGGCGGCACGTCAACGGATGTCTGCCATTTCGCCGGGGCCTATGAGCGCAGTTTCGACAGCGATGTTGCCGGCATTGCCTTGCGCGCACCGATGATGCGCCTGCACACGGTTGCCGCGGGCGGCGGATCGGTTTTGCATTATGATGCCGGCCGCTTCCGTGTTGGCCCCGAAAGCGCAGGCGCTTTTCCCGGCCCCGTGGCCTATCGCAATGGCGGGCCGCTAAGCGTGACGGATGCCAACATCATGACCGGCCGCATCACGCCCGACCATTTCCCCGCCCTGTTCGGGCCCAATGCCGACCAAGCACTTGACGCTGACGCCACGCGCGCGGCATTTGAAGAACTGGCCAGTACGGTTGCGGCCACTGCCGGACACAGCCAAAGCGCCGAAGAGCTTGCCGAGGGTTTTTTGCGCATTGCCAATGAGAATATGGCGCAGGCCATAAAAAAAATATCTGTGCAGCGC
Source organism: uncultured Rhodobiaceae bacterium (assembly GCA_913020275.1). Classification (GTDB taxonomy): domain Bacteria; phylum Pseudomonadota; class Alphaproteobacteria; order RS24; family RS24; genus UBA7378. Next base: position 8,013 of record CAJWBV010000022.1, on the reverse strand, counting down.
GGATATGACATCAGCAAATATGCGCTTGTGTGCTTTGGCGGCGCGGGCGGACAACATGCGTGCGATGTTGCCGATTTGCTGGAAATGGACACGGTGCTTATCCACCCCATGTCGGGGCTTTTATCGGCCTGGGGCATAGACAAAGCCGCGGTACGAGCGTTGCGCGAAGATGCGGTGGAAGTACCACTCGACGAAAACTGCCTGGGCGCGATTGCCGAGCGGCTAGACAAATTGCGCGCCTCTGCCGAAACCGAATTGGCCGCACAGGGGCTTGTGTCAGCCACACGAAAAACGGAAGTGCTTATTCGCTACGATGGCAGTGACACTTCCCTGCCCGTGCCGTTTGACACAATTCAGACCATGCGCGGGGCCTTTGAGACAGCCCACCAGCAACAATTCGGGTTTGTTTATGACAATCGCGACATGATTGTCGAAGCCCTGACCCTGGAATGCGTGACGGCGGAAAGCGAGAACGCCGCAAGCACAAACAGTGAAAAGCAAGACCGGCATGGCGAGGCGAAGCCTGAAAATGACCGCCTGTTCATCAATGGCTCTTGGCTGGAGGCACAGCGCTGGCCGCGTGGTGCGCTTGAAACCGACAGACCCATTATCGGCCCGGCCATTATCTGCGAGGCGCATGCCACGATTATCGTGCCGCCGGATTGGCAACTTGTTTGCAGTGCGCGCGATGACCTCGTGTTAACCCGCCATGTTGCGCGCCAGAAGCGGGTTGCGACCGGCACGGCGCATACCGGCGCAGCCGATCCGGTCTTGCTTGAAGTGTTCAATGCCAGATTTATGGCGATTGCAGAACAGATGGGCGTGACGCTTGAGAAAACCGCCAGTTCGGTCAACATCAAAGAGCGACTGGATTTTTCCTGCGCGCTGTTTGATGCCAATGGCGGCCTGATTGCCAATGCCCCGCATATGCCGGTTCATTTGGGCTCCATGGGTGCCAGCGTACAGGCTGTGCGCGACGTGCATGGCCCAGACATACGCGAGGGCGACGCTTATGTCGTCAACGCGCCTTATGCGGGCGGCACGCATTTGCCTGATGTGACGCTGGTGCTTCCGGTTTTTATGGATGGTGAGGCAACCCCGCGCTTTTTCACCGCGGCGCGCGGGCACCATGCCGATATTGGCGGCATCTCGCCCGGATCCATGCCGTCATTTTCATCGACTATTGAAGAGGAAGGCATTTTGTTCCGTGCATTCCGCGTGCGCCGCGACGGCATTTTTGACGAAGCGGAGCTAATGGCACGGCTGACAGAAGGCCCCTATCCGGCGCGCAATCCAACCCAGAACCGCGCCGATATTTTGGCCCAGCTTGCGGCGTGCGAAACCGGCGCGCAAAACATTCGCACCATGTATGCCGAATTTGGCGGCGACACGGTCAACGCCTATGTCGGATTTGTGCAGGACAATGCGGAAGAAAATGTACGCCAAGTCATTGACCGCCTGCACGATGCTTCCTTCGGTGTCGATATGGATTGCGGCGCCATTATCCGCGTCACACTCACGGTGGACCGTGCGGCGCGCTGTCTCAATGTCGACTTCACCGGCACCAGCGCGCAGATGGACAATAATTTCAACGCGCCCAGCGCGGTTTGTCGCGCGGCTGTTCTTTATGTTTTCAGATGTATGGTCGATGCGGATATTCCGATGAATGAGGGGTGCCTCAAACCCATCCATATTGAAATTCCAAACGGTTGTCTGCTCGCGCCCGAACCGCCCGCCGCCGTGGTTGCCGGCAATGTAGAGACCAGTCAGGCGATTTGTGACGCGCTGTTTGGCGCATTGGGTGCCATGGCCGCGTGTCAGGGCACGATGAACAATTTGACCTTCGGCAATGACCATTTGCAATATTATGAAACCATTTGCGGAGGTGCCGGAGCCGGAGACGGATTTCACGGAGCTGATGCCGTTCACACGCATATGACGAATTCGCGCCTCACCGATCCGGAAGTTCTTGAATGGCGTTTTCCGGTTCGCTTACTGAACTTTTCCATTCGCAGCGGAACCGGCGGCGACGGCGCATGGCGCGGCGGCTGTGGCATCAGGCGCGAAATCGAATTTCTCCGGCCGATGGAGGCCTCGCTTCTGTCAGGGCGCAGAACAACGCGGCCCTTTGGTCTGAATGGCGGAGCGGATGGCGCATCTGGGCGCAATTATTTGCGTCGCGGCGGCACGCAAACAGACCTTGAAGCTTGCGCGCACGTGACGGTTGATGTCGGAGATGTGCTTGGCATCGAAACACCGGGCGGCGGCGGTTACGGCTCCTCTGATTAAGGGCCCGTCGACTTAAGAAGGTGTATAGGCCAAAATCGGCGCCAGCCATTTTTCGCATTCGGCAAGGCTCAACCCTTTGCGTTCGGCGTAATCGGCCACCTGATCGCGGTCAATTTTGCCGACACCGAAATAGGCGCTTTCCGGATGGCTGAAATAGAGACCCGAAACAGCGGCCCCCGGCCACATGGCAAAACTCTCCGTCAATGAAATACCGGCCGCATTTTCCGCGTCAAGCAAGTCAAACAACGTCGCTTTTTCGGTATGGTCGGGTTGCGCCGGATAGCCCGGTGCCGGACGAATGCCGCGATAGGCTTCTGCGATGAGTGCATCATTGTCGAGGTTTTCATCCGCCGCATAACCCCAAAACTCGGTGCGCACGCGTTGGTGCATCCGTTCGGCAAAAGCCTCGGCCAGCCGGTCGGCCAGCGCCTTTGACATGATCGACGCATAATCGTCACCGGCTTCTTCAAAACGCTTGGCGACGTCATCTTCGCCATGCCCCGTGGTGACGGCAAAACCGCCAACATAATCAGCCGGGCCGCCTGTCGGCGCAATGAAATCGGCCAGCGCGAAATTCGCCCGCCCGCTGCTGTGTTGCATTTGCTGGCGAAGAGAGTGGAGCCGCGTTCGTTCTTTTGTGCGGCTTTCATCTTCATACACAATAATGTCATCGCCGTCGCGCGCCGCCGGCCAAAAGCCGATCACCGCGCGCGCGGTGAGCCATTTTTGCGAAATCATGTCGTCGAGCATGTTTTGGGCGTCGGCAAACAGGCTGGATGCCGCCGCGCCCACCACATTATCGGTCAAAATGGCCGGATAGGTTCCGTGCAAATCCCAGCTCTGGAAAAACGGCGTCCAGTCAATATAGTCGCGCAGTTCCGCCAGATCATAATCGTCGAACACTTTCGTGCCGGTAAAAGACGGCGCGACCGGCATGTGTGCAACTTGCGGCGAAAACGCATTGGCGCGCGCATCAGCCAGCGAGCGGCGCTTTGCATCGGCCCGTCCGCGCGCATGCGCTTCGGCCATGGCTTCATAATCGCTGCGAATTTCCTGCTTGTAGGCGGTACCCTGTTCTTCCGACAATAACCGCGAGGCCACACCGACCGCGCGGCTGGCATCGGTGACATAAACGGTCTGCCCGCGCTTGTAATGCGGATTGATTTTGACCGCCGTATGCACTTTCGATGTCGTTGCCCCACCAATCAGCAGAGGAATTTCCAGCCCCTGCCGCTCCATCTCGGCGGCAACATGGCACATTTCATCAAGGCTGGGCGTGATAAGCCCCGACAGGCCGATCATATCGACCTGCTCTTCAACCGCTTTGGAAATGATGTCGGCGGCCGGCACCATGACGCCCATATCGACAACATCGAAATTATTGCACTGCAATACGACGCCGACAATATTCTTGCCAATATCATGCACATCGCCCTTCACCGTTGCCATCAGCACCTTGCCATTATTGCGCGCCACGGTTTCGGCGCCCGATGCCTGCATTTCGGCCTTTTCAGCCTCCATAAACGGCTCAAGATAGGCGACAGCGCGTTTCATCACGCGCGCGGATTTCACCACTTGCGGCAAGAACATTTTACCCTCGCCAAACAAATCACCGACCGTGTTCATGCCGTCCATCAACGGGCCTTCAATCACATTGAGCGGGCGCGGCAGTTTGAGGCGCGCCTCTTCCGTGTCGTCTTCAATAAAATCGGTAATGCCATTGATCAGCGCATGCGACAGCCGTGCTTCCACAGGCGTTTCGCGCCAAGCCGTATCCTGTTCTTTCGATGCACCTTTCTGCCCGCGAAATTCCTCGGCAATTTCAAGCAGCTTGTCCGTGCCATCAGGCCGCCGGTTCAAAAGTACATCTTCAACCGCCTCTTTTAGCGACGGCTCAATATCTTCATAGATGGCGAGCTGACCGGCATTAACGATGCCCATATCCATGCCCTTGGAAATGGCGTGGTAAAGAAACGCCGAATGCATGGCCTCGCGCACCGGCTCATTGCCACGGAAGGAAAACGAGATATTCGACACGCCGCCCGAAACATGTGCGCCGGGCAATTCTTTGCGAATGCGCGCTGTCGCTTCGATGAAGTCAACAGCGTAATTGTCATGCTCGGATATGCCGGTCGCCACGGCGAAAATATTCGGGTCGAAAATGATATCTTCGGGCGGGAAATCAAGTTCCTCGGTCAGCAAATCATATGAGCGTTTGCAAATTTCGAATTTGCGCGCCGCCGTATCTGCTTGGCCCTCCTCATCGAATGCCATCACGATGACAGCCGCGCCGTATCGCTGGCACAATCGCGCCTGTTCGAGGAAGTTTTCAGTGCCTTCTTTCAACGAAATCGAATTGACGACGGCCTTGCCCTGAACACATTTCAATCCGGCTTCAATAACTGACCATTTTGAACTGTCGATCATCACCGGCACACGGGCAATATCGGGCTCGGTGGCAACAAGGTTCAAAAACCGCACCATCGCCGCCTCGCTGTCGAGCATGCCCTCATCCATATTTATATCGATGATCTGGGCGCCATTTTCGACCTGCTGGCGGGCAACATCCAGCGCAGTGTCGTAATCACCCTCGGAGATGAGTTTCTTGAAGCGTGCCGAGCCGGTCACATTGGTGCGCTCGCCGACATTCACAAAACGGATTTCCGAGCTTAGCGTGAACGGTTCCAATCCCGAAAGGCGCAAGTGCTGTTCGGGCTTTGCCGGTGCGCGTGGCGCGGCTTTACCCGCCGCCTCCGCAATCGCGGAGATATGCTCCGGTGTCGTGCCACAGCATCCACCCAGAATATTAACGAGACCGGAAGTCGCAAACTCGCCGACAATCACGGCCATTTCGTCAGCCAGCTGATCATATTCACCAAACTCATTTGGCAGGCCGGCGTTCGGGTAAATACAGATATTCGTATCGGCAATGCGTGAAATCTCAGCCGCGTAAGGACGCATTTCTTCGGCCCCAAGCGCGCAATTCAAACCGACCGCAAAGGGTCGCGCATGACGCACGGAATTCCAGAATGCTTCCGTAGTCTGGCCTGACAAGGTGCGCCCTGACTTGTCTGTCAGCGTGCCCGAGATCATCAGCGGCAGAGTGGCTCCGGTTTCCTCAAAAGCGTCCTGCACAGCGTGAATCGCCGCTTTTGCATTCAACGTGTCGAATATAGTCTCAATGAGAATAATATCCGCGCCGCCATCAATCAGCCCGCGTGTGGCCTCGACATAGGCCTCGCGCAAATCGTCATAAGTTACATTGCGCGCACCCGGGTCGTTCACATCCGGAGAAATCGAAGCCGTGCGATTGGTGGGCCCCAATGCACCGGCAACATAACGCGGTCGGTCGGGGGTTTCGGCTTCCATCGCATCGCATGCTTCGCGCGCAAGGCGCGCGCTTTCCAAATTGAGTTCATAGGCCAGATCTTGCATGTCGTAATCGGCCTGCGCAATCGAGGTTGAGGAAAATGTATTGGTGCCCACAATATCGCTGCCAGCCTGCAAATAGGCGGCGTGAATATCGCGGATAATATCGGCTTGGGTCAGCGATAGCAGGTCATTATTGCCTTTTACGTCGATATGGAAATCGGCAAAGCGCGGCCCGCGAAAATCCTTCTCGGACAGGTCATGACGCTGGATCATCGTCCCCATCGCCCCGTCAAGAATCATAATTCGGCTTCCGACAACCTCGCCCAACAGCTTGTTTCGACTGTCACGACTCCAACTCATACCACATCACTTTCTTGCCGGTCGCCGCCCAAACCCAGAATTCGGCAGACTGCAAAAGTCAAATCGGCCTGGTTCAGCGTGTAAAAATGCAAGTACTCAAAACCCTCATTGATTAGCGTACGACATTGGTCGGTCGCAATCGATGCGGCAATATGTTTGCGCGTCTCAAGGTCATCATCCAACCCTTCATAAGCCGCCGACAGCCAGTCGGGAACAGCCGTACCACATGCCGCAGCCATACGGCGGGCACCGGCGAAATTCGTCGTCGGCATAATGCCGGGGATGATGGGAATCGAGATGCCGGCTGCGGCGACCGCATCACGGAACCGCAAATGCGCCGGTGTATCAAACACAAATTGCGTGATTGCACGCGTCGCGCCTGCATCAATCTTGGCTTTCAACAGGTCAATATCATCTTCAAGACTGCGCGACTCGGGATGCTTTTCAGGATAAGCACTCACCGTGATGTCAAACCCGCCGCGCGCCGAAATAGCCTCCACCAGCTCGACTGACCCTTCATAGCCCTCAGCATGCGGCTCGAAACCGCCCATATCGGGCATGTCGCCGCGCAAGGCCACAATATGGCTTATACCGGCCTCGGCATAGGCCTCAACCACGCCGTCCACCTCGGCGCGGCTGGCGGCCACGCATGTCAGATGTGCGGCCGGTTGCAGGCCCGTCTCATCGACCAAACGACGCACACACGCATGGGTGCGGTCGCGCGTCGAGCCGCCCGCGCCATAGGTCACCGACACAAAATCCGGTGCCAGCGGTTCCAAACGCTCTACCGACCGCCAGAGTTTTTCCTCGGCTTCGGTTGATTTGGGCGGGAAAAATTCAAATGAAATGCCGGTCATTCAGGCCTCCGCTTTCACGCCGGTCCATATACCGACCACAAGGTCGCCGTCGCGTCTCGGCTGCAAGTGCCGCGCTTCAACATTGACAATGTCGGCCTCGTTCAGCCATTCGATAACTTCGTCATCGGAAAATCCGAGCCTGCGATGGGCGTGTTCATCGCGCAAGGCCTCCACCTCATGCGGCAAAAAATCGGCAATTAACACGCGGCCCGATGGCGCCAGCACACGCGCCGCCTCGCCCACGGCACGCGCCGGGTCATCGAGAAAATGCAAAACCTGATGGACAATAACCACCCCGGCGGCTCCGTCTTCCAGCGGCACGTCGGCGCAATCGCCCTGGCGCACCTGACAATGCAAACGATCGGGATGGTCAAGGCGCGCGCGCGCAATGGTCAGCATATTGGCGTTGATATCGAACCCGACCGCGCGCGATGCGTGCGGCGAGAAAATTTCAAGCATGCGCCCCGTGCCGGTTCCCAAATCGACCAACAGGTCGCATTTCGTGTCAGACATAAGGGCCGTCATTTCAGCCTCTACCAGATCTTCGCGAATGTGGCGGGCGCGCAAATCATCCCAATCAGCGGCGTTGGCGGCAACGATCTTCTCTGGGGCGGTACCGGTAATGACAGCCGGTGGGGCGGCGCCGCCAATGACATCATCTATGGCAACCAGGGCCTTGACGTGATCGGTGGCGGTACCGGCAACGACATCATCTTCGGCGGCCAGGCCAACGATCTGATCTCCGGCGCCGCCGGCGTCGACCTGGTCTATGGTAACAAGGGCAGCGATACCCTGTCGGGCGGTGCCGCCGGCGACACTCTGTACGGCGGTCAAGCCGCCGACACCCTTCGCGGCGGCGCCGGCAACGACACCATCGTCTCACGCGGCAATCTGCTGTGGGGCACGGCCTATGGCGGCGCCGGCGACGATATCGTCAGCATTTCCGGCCGCGCGGTGAAGGCCTATGGCGGCACCGGCAACGACAAGATGACTTTCGACAAGGCGGAATCGATGATCGGGTATCAGATGACGCCGGACGGCATGGTCCCGTCGGTCGAACACCGTTCCGTCGCGAGCGGTGGCCTGGGTGACGACGAGATGGTCTTCAACGAGTCCGTCGCCGATATCGAGTACT
>CAJWBV010000021.1 GCA_913020275.1 uncultured Rhodobiaceae bacterium | reverse complement strand
CCGCTTGAATATGTGATGGATGGTATGGACCCTGATGTTTTGGCGCTTTGGCAACAGGGACAGGATTGGCTTCGTCAGGCTGGGGCAGAGCTTGCCGAGGTCTCCTTGCCGTATACCAAATACGCGCTGCCAACTGTCATCGGGACTGTGGCCGCGAAACAGGTTCACCTCAATCTGCTCAAGATCAAGCAGATCGATCAATTCATGTAATTGTTCAGTCATTTTTACTTAGCGCGTTGATTAAAAAGTATTTTTCTTGCCTTTGCAGCTTCTTTTGTTTTGTCCCCAAGCGTGCCGCGCCGCAAGTCCAATCCCAGCGCAAATCCGCGTTTCACCGCTGGCCGGTCGCCCATGCGCTCGAACCATTTCTTGAGATGCGGGAAATCTTCCAACTTCTGCCCCTGGTTTTTATACGGCACAACCCAGCCCCAAATCGCCATGTCGGCAATTGAATAGCGTCCGGTCACAAAGTCTTTGCCGCGCAACTGTTTGTTCAGCACACCATAGAGCCGGTTAACCTCATTGGTATAACGCTTAACCGCATAGGGCAGTTTTTTCGGAGCATATTGGCGGAAGTGGTGGGCCTGTCCCGCCATTGGGCCCAAGCCGCCCATCTGCCAAAACAACCATTGGTCAACCTCGGCGCGGGCGCGCTCATTGCTTGGATAGAACTTTCCGGTCTTGCGACCCAGATATTGCAAAATGGCACCCGACTCAAAAATCGAAATGGGCTTGTTGCCCGGCCCCGCCGGATCAACAATGGCAGGCATGCGATTGTTTGGCGCAATTTTCAAAAAACTACGCTTGAACTGGTCGCCCACACCAATATTCACCGGCCTCAATGTATAAGGCAGGCCGCACTCTTCCAGCATAATCGAAACTTTCCAGCCATTTGGCGTTGGCCAGTAATACAACTCAATCGGCTTTTGCTTCTTGTTGGTTGCGGTTTTTGTTTTCTTGGAAGGTGACGGTTTTTTATCAGCCATTTTAAATCCTTGATGTGCAGTGCCGGTAGACGGCAGATTTCGAGTGGAACGCAGGCGTAGAACAAGAGCTATACTCTAACAAGTCTGGTGATGCATCCAAGAAGTTTTAGAGACACTAGGCTTTTTTGGATTTTCTTGTCTTGGCGCGATAGGCTGCATCCACGGAAGCGTGCAACCAATTGACCAGCGCATCGGGGTCGTCGAGCAGTTCTTCGGGCAATTCCCAAAACGACATGGCAATTTCCTTACCTGCGTTTTTGCCCGATTGCGGCTTGAAGTGGAACCGTTCGGCACCGGCCTCTTTGAACATTTCCTGATTGATGGCATCAGCCTTCAGATAGAGCGTCTCATTGGAGATCAGCGCAAACATCACATCGCGATAATAAACGCCCGCGCCGCCAAACATATGCTTGATTTCAACCGATCCGAGCGGTTCAAAAATTTCTGCGACAAAGGCCTTATATTCGCTGCTGACAGCCACTCAACGTGCGTTTGCGGGCACGATGGTCACGCTTTCGCCGCAACCGCATGCATCCGTCTGATTGGGGTTGTTGAAAATGAACCCGGACGACATGACGCCCTCTTCATAATCCATTTCGGTACCGAGCAAAAACAAGACAGCCTTGGGCTCGATTAAAATCATGACGCCCTTATCCTCGACCACTTCGTCCAGCGGATCGCGCGCATCGGCATAGTCCATCGTGTATTCCATGCCCGCACAGCCGCCATTTTTGACACCGAGCCGTACACCAATTTTCGGCGTTTCGGCACGCGACATAATATGCTTGATCCGCTCCGCCGCGCGGTCGGTCAGGCTAATGGCTTTTGGAATTTCGTATTTTTGCGTCATTTGCTTCCAAAAATTTAAAACATCAAAATTTAGAACATGTTGAGCGCCACACGCGCTTCATCGGACATTCGACTTGGATCCCATGGCGGCTCGAAAACCATATTTACCACGACATCGCCCACGCCGTCCACCGACCGCACGGCATCCTCAACCCAGCGCGGCATGTGTTCGGCAACCGGACAACCCGGTGCCGTGAGCGTCATGTCGACGGTCACGTCGCGCGCGTCGCTTACATCGACGCGGTAAATCAGGCCCAACTCATATACATCGACCGGAATTTCAGGGTCGTAAACGCTTTTGAGTGCGCCGATCAGGTCATCTGTAAGCGCGGCCATTTCCGGCGTCAATTCACCTTCATCCAAGCTCGATTCCGCAGTCGCGTCTGGAAACGCGTCAGGGTGATCCACGCCTCCTTCCGGCGCGGGACCCGTGTCGATAATCGGCATATCGTCTTTTTTGTCGTCAGTATCCGTCACGAAACCCCCTATCCGAAAAAGCCGATAGCTTTAGTGAGCGCGACGCCCAAGGCTTCAACCTCGTCATGCGTATTATACACGGCAAAGGAGGCGCGCGCTGTTGCGGCCACATCAAATCTTTTCATCAAGGGCTGGGCGCAATGATGCCCCGCCCGCAGCGCGACACCCGAACGGTCCATCACCATGGCGATATCGTGCGGGTGAATGCCATCAACCATGAACGATACAATCGCCCCCTTGTCGGGTGTGGTGCCGAATATCCGCACGCGGTTGATGCTGCCAACAACATCCATTGCATGGGCGGCCAGCGCTTTTTCATGCGCGCAGATGTTCTGCCAGCCGATCGCCATCATATAATCAAGCGCCGCGCCAAGGCCGATGGCCTCGACAATCGGTGGCGTGCCTGCCTCAAAACGGTGCGGCGGGTCGGCATAGGTTACCTCGTCAAGCGACACTTCGCGGATCATTTCGCCGCCACCACGATAGGGGCGCATCCCCTCCAGCAATTCCGACTTGGCATATAAAACACCGATGCCGCCGGGTCCGTAAACTTTGTGACCGGAGAAGACATAGAAATCGACATCCAGTGCCTGCACATCCGTCGGCAAATGTACCGCGCCCTGACACCCGTCCAGCAAAACCGGAATATTGTGAGCATGTGCGAGTTCGATAATGGTTTTTGTATCCGTCACCGTACCCAGCGCGTTTGACATTTGCGTGAGTGACACAAACTTCGTGCGTGGACCAAGCAACCCGGCATAGGCTTCCATGTCCAGCGCGCCGTCATCTGTCACCGGAACCCATTTCAGCACCGCACCGCATTGTTCGCGCAGAAAATGCCACGGTACAATATTTGAGTGGTGCTCCATCTCCGACAAAATGATTTCATCGCCCGGTTTCAGGCGCGGCTCCAGATAGCTGTGCGCCACCAGATTAATGGCATCGGTCGCACCTCCGGTGAAAATAATCTGGGTATCGCTGGCCGCGTTCAAAAAATTCTGTACGGTTCGGCGCGCGCCCTCAAATGCTTCGGTTGATGTATTAGATAAATAGTGTAACCCTCTGTGAACATTTGAATATTCTGAATCAAAAACGCGTTGCATGCGGCCCGTTACCTGCACCGGTTTTTGCGCGGAAGCGGCATTGTCCAGATAGACAAGCGGCTTGCCATGCACCTCGCGCGCCAGAATGGGAAAGTCCTTGCGGATGGTTTGCGGGTCGAAATCTGCTGTCTTTTCCTGTGCGTCAGGCATCTGCCAACTCCGCGTTTATACCTTCACCGTCATTTTCACAGCCGGGAACATGCGCCGCGACATGCGCGGCGACGCACGCGCGCAAATCTTCATTTTCAATATGCGCCAAAGGCGCCGCCAAAAATCCGGAAATGAGCATGTGGCGCGCAGCTGCCTCATCAATTCCGCGACTGCGCAAGAAGAACAGCGCATCAGCGTCCAGTTCACCCAGCGCCGCGCCATGCGCGCACGCCACATCGTCTGCATAAATTTCCAGTTCCGGCTTGGCCGACATATGCGCGCGCTCAGACAACATCATGGCGCGCGACTGTTGCTGGGCATCAACATGCTGGGCATCGCGCGCGACCACAACTTTTCCCTGAAACACGCCTTGTGCGGCATCGTCCAAAACAGCGTGCAGGGTTGTCAGACTGTCGGTGTTGGCTGTCTCATGATGCAATTGCGAGGTCATATCGGCATGCATGGTGCCGTGGCCCAAAATTGCGCCATGCACATCGGCGCGCGCACCCTCACCCAACAGGCGAATATGCGTTTCGTGACGCGCAAGATTGCCACCTGTCACAAAGGTCACGGCGCAAAACGCACCATCGCCATTGAGTTTCACCCGCGTCAGGCCGACATGATGCCCCGCCGATTGAACGCGCACCAAGAGCACGCGCGCGCCGGCGGCCACCTCAACATCCAATACGGCATTGGTGTATCCATTGGCTTGCAAGTTTTCAATGAGCGTCACCGTGCCGCGCTCGACCTTTATGGCGTGGCGCAAATGCGCCGTTTCATCGCCGCGTGTTACCAGTTCCAACGCGCGCGCCGGCGTGCCATCAATCGTCATGACCGCGCCATCTTGCGCCAAGGCCAAATTAAACGCCGCCATATCATGGTCCGATGCGTCGTCTTCATGGTTGCGCGCGCCACTGGCCAGCGCGTGAGCCAAGCTCTCAATGCCTACGCAATCATCGCCGGCGGGCTCATTAATCAGAACGCCGTCCTCAAACACCATTTGCAAAGGCGCAAGCGCGTTTGCATCAAAGGCATTGGCGCGCACGGGCACCGGATCGTTTTGTTTCAGCAGCCGCGCAAGATCAGTATAGTGCCAGTTTTCGTTGCGGCGGGTCGGCAGTCCGGTCTGTTCGGCGCGTGCCAAAGCCGCCTTGCGCGCTTGCAAAACTTCCGCCCCGCCGGGCAAGCGTTCGTGTACAGCCTCGAAATGCGCTGTCGCATCAAGCATGCGCGGCCCCCGCTCCATCGCCCTGTCCGCCGGTTTCCGCGCCCAGATAGGCACCATAACCGGAGCGTTCCAGTTCTTCTGCCAGTTCCGGGCCGCCCGAGCGCACAATGCGCCCCTGCACCATCACATGCACGAAATCCGGCTTGATAAAATCCAACAGCCGCTGGTAATGCGTGATGACCAGCATGCCACGCGCGTCACTGCGCATCGCGTTCACACCATCGGCAACAGTTTGCAGCGCATCAATATCAAGGCCGCTATCGGTTTCGTCGAGAATTGCCAAACGCGGCTCAAGCACTGCCATTTGCAGCACCTCATTGCGCTTCTTCTCCCCGCCCGAAAACCCGACATTCAAAGGCCGCTTGAGCATATCGTCATCCACGCCCATGGCGCGGGATTTTTCGCGCACCATACGCAAAAAACTGGCAGGGTCCATTTCGTCTTCGCCGCGTCCGCGCCGCACCGCGTTTAGCGCCGTGCGCAAAAAGGTCATATTGGTGACGCCGGGAATTTCCAACGGATATTGAAACGCCAAAAACATGCCGGCAATGGCGCGTGCTTCCGGCTCCATATCCAGCAAATCGGCGCCGTCAAACCGCACAGCACCATTTTGGGCTTCATAACCATCGCGCCCGGCCAGTACGTAGGAAAGGGTCGATTTGCCCGAACCGTTCGGCCCCATAATCGCATGCACCTCGCCCGCCTCAATCGTCAGGTCGAAACCGTTAAGAATGGTCTTGTCGTCAACACCGGCGTGCAGATTTTCAATTTCCAGCAAAGCCATTATCCAACACTTCCTTCCAGCGATATGCCGACGAGTTTCTGCGCTTCCACGGCAAATTCCATCGGCAGATTTTGCAAAACGTCACGGCAAAAGCCGTTCACAATCAACGCCACGGCCTCTTCCGGATCAAGCCCGCGCTGGCGGCAATAAAACATCTGATCGTCGCTGATTTTCGAGGTCGTTGCCTCATGCTCCAGCACGGCGGAGATATTTTTAGCCTCAATATAAGGCACGGTATGGGCCGCGCATTTGTCACCAATCAGCAAGCTGTCACATTGTGTGAAATTCCGCGCATTGGCCGCTTTGGGATGCACGCTCACCTGCCCCCGATAGGCGTTTGACGAGCGTCCTGCCGAAATGCCTTTGGAAATGATCTTGCTCGACGTATTGCGCCCCAGATGCAGCATTTTTGTGCCGCTATCGACCTGTTGCAGATTATTCGAAATGGCAATCGAATAAAATTCACCGACCGTTTCATCGCCCCGCAAAATGCAGGAGGGATATTTCCACGTAACCGCCGAGCCGGTCTCCACCTGTGTCCAGCTAATCCGCGCGCGCGCCTCGCGACAATCGCCGCGCTTGGTCACGAAATTATATATGCCGCCCCTGCCGTCAGCATCACCCGGATACCAGTTCTGCACGGTGGAGTATTTAATTTCCGCATCCTCCAGCGCGACCAGTTCCACCACGGCGGCGTGTAACTGGTTTTCATCGCGCATCGGTGCCGTGCAGCCCTCCAGATAGCTGACATAACTGCCGCGGTCGGCAATAACAAGCGTGCGCTCAAATTGGCCGGTATTGGCTTCATTGATGCGGAAATAGGTCGACAGTTCCATCGGGCAGCGCACACCCGGCGGGATGTAGACAAATGAGCCGTCGGAGAACACCGCCGAGTTGAGCGCGGCGAAATAATTATCCGATTGCGGCACTACCGAGCCCAGATATTTGCGCACCAGATCGGGGTGGTCTTTCACGGCCTCGGAAAACGAGCAGAAAATAACCCCCGCTTTTGCCAGCTCTTCGCGGAAGGTGGTCCCCACCGACACGCTATCAAATACGGCATCGACGGCGACTTTTCGTACCCCCGCCAGAACCTCCTGCTCCTGCAGCGGAATGCCCAGCTTTTCGTATGTCCGCAACAATTCAGGGTCAACTTCATCAAGGCTTTTGGGCCCGTCTTCCATGCTTTTGGGCGCCGCGTAATAGCACAAATCCTGATAATCGATTTTGGGATAATCGACATGCGCCCAGTCCGGCTCCTGCATGGTCTGCCAGCGCTCAAAAGCATCCAGCCGCCATTCGAGCAACCATTCCGGTTCTTCCTTTTTGGCGGAAATGAACCGGATGATATCGGCGTTCAGACCATTGGGCGCTTTGTCGGCGTCAATGTCGGTGGTGAAGCCATATTTATAGTTCTCACCACCGAAATTTGCGACCTGGTCGACCGTCTCGCGGTCAATGCCTGCTTTTGCTTCGCTCATCGATTTTGCCTAACCCTATTGTGCCGCCGCGTGTTCCAGCTTTGCGGCCAGTTTCAGCCAGTTTTCAACCAGCCGGTCGACCGCCGCATCATCCGTGTCCCGACCGAGGCTTACACGAATTGCCCCATTGCTTACATCGTGTTTGACCCCCATGGCATCAAGCACATGGCTGCGCGACACCTTGCCGCTGGAACACGCCGCACCTGCGCTCACCGAAATGTCGGCCAAATCCAGTGCCATCACGACAGTTTCGCCGTGCAGACCGGCAAGCCCGAAACAGCTTGTATTTGGCAGTCGGGGCGCATCTGCCCCGAAAATGCAGACATCCGGCATGGCCGCACGCAAATCGGCTTCCATGCGGTCGCGTTTGCCGGCAAGTGCCGCCCCCAACGCCAGTTCGCCCGCGCTCAATTCAGCAGCAAGGCCGAAGCCGACAATGCCGGACACATTTTCCGAGCCACCACGTCGGCCAAGCTCCTGCCCGCCACCGGCAATGAAGGGCGGAACAACCAGTCCGGCGCGCACCACAAGCGCGCCGACCCCCATCGGGCCTCCGATTTTATGCGCTGAAACCGCAAGCGCATCGCACCCCAAATCTTCCACGTTCAGCGGTATTTTCCCCGCCGCCTGCACGCCGTCGCAGAACAAAATACTGCCATGTGCCGTAACGCGTTCGGCAATCTCGCGAATGGGCTGTAGAACGCCCGTTTCATTATTGGCCACCATCACGCACACAAGCGCCGGAGCCGATGTCGAAAGTGCCGCATCAAGGGCGGCCATATCAATCACCCCGTCGCTATTGACCGGCAAATCTTCAACGCCAAGCCCGCTGGCGGCGGCGGCCTGCCTGACGGCGGCGTGTTCTATGGTGGAAACCAGAACGCGCTCTATCTCGCCAGCAGGCGCGGCGCGCAAACCCAGAGCCAGATTGCACGCTTCGGTGCCGCCGGAGGTAAACACAACCCCTTCCGGTGCGCCCCCGACAAATTCCGCCACACCCGCACGCGCCTGTTCAATCGCGGCGCGGGCGCGGCGCCCTTCGGCATGAACGGCGGAAGGATTACCCAGTTCCAAGGCTTGCGCCACTGCGTTTTGCACCGCGGGGCGTATTGGTGCCGTGGCATTATAATCCAGATAAATGCGGCTCATGCGCCCTCTCCCGCAGGGTGCAAGCCCGAATTTTGCGCGCGAGCGTTTTCGGGAGCCGAAAACGAGTTGCGCGACACCACATCCTCGAGCGTGACGGCATCCAGATATCCGTAAATGTGGCGTCCCAGTCCGGCCCATAAATCATGCGTCAGGCACCGCGAATTTTTCGATTGGCAACCGCCCTTACTCAACTGACAGCGCGTTACTTCAATCGGCTCGTCGACGGCGCGAATAATATCGCCAATGCAAATCTCGGCGGCCTCGGCAGACAGGCAATATCCGCCTTGCGCGCCACGAATGCTGGTTACCAGACCGGCACGGCGCAGGCGCGCGAACAATTGTTCCAGATAAGACAGGGAAATGCCTTCGCGCGCGCCAATTTCGGCCAGCGATACAGGCCGTTTGGCGTCAAGACGCGCTTGAACGGCGAGATCACTCATCGCCATAACCGCATATCTGCCCTTTGTCGAGAGCTTCATAACCCATTGTTCCTATTGTACAAATACGAAAAACCTTGCATTTTTGCCACAAGTTTGGCTATCACAAGACCCAGTTATTGGGATATAGGAATTCCGACTAAATTAGTCAAGTTTAATTCGCCCGATTTGGAACGCCGATTTGGGGATCAGTTTATTATGCCTGAAGTAATTTTTAACGGCCCCGAAGGGCGGCTTGAGGGACGGTTTTCCCAGAGCAAACAAGCCGGCGCGCCAATTGCCGTCATTTTGCATCCACTTCCGCAACTCGGCGGCAATATGAACAATCCTATTGCCTATCAAATGTATCACATGTTTCTCGATCGCGGCTTTTCCGTGCTTCGGTTCAATTTCCGCGGCGTTGGCCGTAG
>CAJWBV010000020.1 GCA_913020275.1 uncultured Rhodobiaceae bacterium | reverse complement strand
CAAGGTTAATCAGGTTATCAAACAAAAAGTGGATTTCCTTTCTCAAAGATGGGGGTCCAGATTCACTGAGCCTTGAAAATCATCATCAGGATTCTTGCTGTCCTTGTCGGCATCATCATTGTTTATGAGGCGGTCCACCTTATCTGGCTTCGTGATGTTCAGGGGTGGGCCATCCTTTCCTGGATGGAAAACGCGGCTGAGGATGGTCCTTCCACCAAAACCGCCCCTGAGAATATTGGCAGCTTCAGCCAGATTCAGTCCTTCAACGGAGAAAAATCCCTACTATTTGTCGACATTCTGACGCTCAGTTCACTGGCCCTGACAGTGGTAGCTGCCTGGATGCTTTGGGCCAGAAAGAGGAAGCCCGCGCGATCGGGTCGCTGGCGGAAAAGTTTCTTTGCGGGGTTGGCTGTTTTCCTTGGAGTTACGGCATTGGCTCTCTCGGGTATGTTTTCAAAGCAGTTGGACATCAGTGATGAGGCATGGGCTGAGATTAGCGCGGGACTAAAGGTGGGTGATGTCATTGCCTACCGGAAGGAGAAATGGAGTGCCCGCCGGGAACTTTTCGCCGAGGGGAAATTTCCGGTTATTGGTTACCGGCTTTTTCGCTACGGTCTTTGTGGCTGTTTTTGCCGCCGGTGCTTTTGCGGCAGGCTTTTTGGCTACCGGTTTTTTCGCCGCAGTTTTGGCCGTTTTCTTGGCCGATTGCTTGGCTGGAGTTCGGCCCGCCGCCTTTGTCGGGGATTTGGTGGCCGTTTTACGCGTCGTCGCCATTTTCACAGTGCTCCGTCAACGTCCAGACCCCGCGATAAGTGCAGGAGGATTTGAACGCGAGAAACCGCCGAATACAAGCGGAATTACCATCATGTTTCGAGGTTTTGTTAATAATTACATTATTATAACATAAATTTGGCAAAATTCAACGCGAGGCTCGAACCGCGGTCTGACAGGCTCGCCAAGCCTCGTTTCAGTCGCCTTCCCCGGGCGCTTCGGTGAAATGAGCCTCAAATTTGCCCTCTTTGTTGAGAAAATCATCCGCGTCTGCCGGTGCCTCTTTTTTTATCGTGATATTTGGCCAGATATCGGCAAATTTGGTGTTCAGTTCCAACCATTTCTCCAGATTTGACTCCGTATCCGCCTTAATCGCCTCGGCCGGGCATTCGGGTTCACAAACCCCACAGTCAATGCACTCGTCGGGGTGGATTACAAGCATGTTCTCGCCTTCGTAAAAGCAATCAACAGGGCAGACTTCAACGCAGTCGGTATATTTGCATTTGATGCAGGCGTCAGTCACGATATAGGTCATAAGATCTCCGGAAAAATCTAGAGGGGGGAGGGTGTTTCAGCGCGTTTTCGGGCGGCTCCGGCTTGCGCATCGGAAACATGGATAAGACCGGCTACGCGGCGGATGAGATTGGCCTCATAATCATCAACCACGCCGTCGGCCAAAACCACACGCCAGAGCAATTCGACCAGCATGATTTTATGATCGGGCCCGAAATTGGCATTGATTTGCTGGGTGAACTGGAAAAGATCATTGGCTGCATCTATCGCCGCCGTTGCCTGGGTCAGCAGTGCGGCGGCTTCTTCATCCTCGAGGCCGAAATACGGACCGACAAGGCGTTGCAGTAATTGCTGTTCATGCGCATCGACCGTCCCGTCAATCTGCGCGGCTCTAATGAGCAGTGCGGCGGCGGCCACATGCAGGCGATCAGCCGGCTCCGTGGCTTCCGGCACCGGCGCGTCATCGGCAATCAAGGTTTTCAATCGGTTCAACATGGCTAGTATCTAGCGCGACTTTCGCGCCAACACAATATGTCACGTAATCATGCGGCAAAAGGCCATTAGCCCTGAAAACTGCCCTTGTCGGTAAAGGCGTCCTGGGCACGTCGCTCGCGTTTTGTCGGGCGTCCGCTACCGGGCGCGCGCTGGGCGGGCTTTGTCTCGGACGGCGTCTTTGGCCTGTTCTCCGGCGGTTCGTGGTCATGGTAAAGCGTGCGCGCTTCAACAGCCGGCCCGCGGCGCGCGCTCAAGGCGATAATTTCAATGACGCGCACATGGCCGTGCAATGCGAAAGTTAGCGTGTCGCCCGCGCGGATGCGGGCACTGCTGCGGGTCTGGCGCGTGCCGTTCACGCGCACATTTCCCGCTGCCGTATAGGTGCTGGCTCCACTGCGGGATTTGAAAAACCGCGCGTGCCACAACCACTTGTCGAGCCGCATAACCGCATCCGTATCGGGTTTGGCGGGTGCTGATGTCATTCGGTTTGCTCTTGCGGTTCGGTCGGCTTTTCAGGTTCGGACAGGGTGAGATCGCGCAATGCCGCAAAAGGCGAATTGGGGTCGATGTCGCGCGCGGGCTTTTGCCGCCGTTTATTCGCCGACCTTTGGGCTTTCGCCGCGCCTGATTTTGCGTCTGATCTTGTCTGGCGTTTTGCATCAGCTTTTTTGCCGTTCGGGTTTTTACGCGCGCGGCCCCCGCGTCTGGCTCGTGGCGCAAGCTGCCAGGTCCAGGTCAGCGGGTCGTCGATTTCTGTTTCACCATTTGAGGCTTCGGCCTCTTTATTCCGGGTTTCCATCGGAGCAGGCGCCTCCGATGTCGTTTCCTGCTCGGCGGGTGCAGGTTCACACGTCACTTCATTTTGTGCAGGTTTGGTGTAGCGATATCCGAGCGCCGAAAGTATTTCGCCAAGGTCTTGGGCACCGCACCCCATAATCGACATCATGTCGGCATTCATGTGAAAAGTTTTGCCTGTTTTCGCAGTGTTTTCTGTATCCGTCAGCAAAGGGCGGATGAGATCGTCGAGACGCTCAAGCATATCCAGACGAATGGCGCGCGCGCGTGTCGGGTAAAAACCGGCGGCGCGATACTGGCGCGCGGGCAGGTTTTCGCGGGGCACAGAAGTGAGCCCCGGTGCTGGCAGACGGTGTATGTCTTTTGCCGCTTCGCGGCCTTCTTCCAAAATTGTGGCAAGGGCGAGAATGGCCGCCGGTGCCGGTTTCAGCAAAGCCGGCATGAACACATTATACGCCCCGAACCGCACCCCGTATTGGCGCAAACTGCGGCGCAATGGCTGATCGAGCCGGATCAGTAAATCGGCAATATCGGCGCGTGCCAGATTGCCTTTGTTTTCCAGCAATTGAAACGCCACGCCGCGCGCCAGACCATCGAGATCGGTGGCTTTTTGAAGGTCCAAAAGAGGCTTTAGCGTGTCGCCAACCTTGGCGCGCAACCACTGGGTGACACGCGCCTCGGCGCGCTGGCGCATATCGCCATTGAGCATTTCATCGGCCAAGAGCCGCGCGGTCGGCGTCAGATAGGCCAGTGGTGTGGTCTTGGTTTCGCCATCGCTAAAATGCATGCGGGCTATGGCGGCCGATTGCCAAATAATGTCGCCCGTATCGGACAGCGAAAACGCGTCATTTTCAGCCGATGCGATGGCCAAGCCGCGCGCGCGCAAGGCTTCGCCGGCGGTTTTTTCAACGGCACTGCGAGCCGTGCCGGCCGGGGCGCCTTTCAGCCTTGGGTCGCGCTCAATGCGCAAGCCGTTCAAACGGCCCATATATTCGCCCGCCACCAAAATATCGCCATTGGCCTCAATCTCGGCCTTTACCTCTTCGCCGCCTTGCAGTCGCCGCATCAGGGCGGAAGAGTTTCTGTCGACAAACTGCCCCATGAGTTTCATGTGCAAGGCATCCGACAGGCGGTCTTCAACCGTTCGGCTACGTTCCTGCCAGTGCTGGGGGTCGTCCAGCCAGTCATTGCGATTGGCGACATATGTCCAGGTGCGAATATGGGCAAGGCGCGTTGACAGCGTATCGAGGTCGCCCTCCACGCGGTCGCAACGCCCGATATGCTCATCCATCCAGGCGGATGGAATGACGCCGGTCTCGTGTCGCAGAAATGTGAAAATCTCACCGACCAGCCCGCTGTGTTCGCTCGCCATGGTTTTTCGGAAATCCGGAATTTGGGCGACCGACCATAACAGCCGGACATCTTGCTCGCTTGCCGCAAGATCGCATATGGCCGGATCGCGCGACAGAAGATTGAGCGCCTGCATGTCGTCGGCCATCGGCGCGCGCGCCAAGCCGGGGCGTGGCGCGGGTTGTTCCAGGCTGATGATGAGCGCCGGCAGGGTAGAAAAATCAAGGTTCGGATTGCGCCACATGAGCGATTTGATGGGCTCAAACTCATGGTTTTCAATCTGCGCGACAAGTTCTTCGTCGAACAGGTCGAGGTCGGCCGTCACGCCGAAACTGCCGTCATTCTTGTGGCGGCCCGCGCGTCCGGCAATTTGGGCCAGTTCCGCCGGTGTCAGGTCACGGTGGCGGCGCCCGTCAAATTTGCGCCGCTGGGCAAATGCCACATGGTCGACATCCATATTCAGCCCCATGCCAATGGCATCGGTGGCGACCAGAAAATCCACCTCGCCCGATTGATACATGGCAACTTGCGCGTTGCGCGTGCGCGGGCTCAACCCGCCCATCACGACAGCCGCCCCGCCGCGTTGCTGGCGGATCACCTCGGCGATGGCATAAACATTGTCGGCGGAAAAGGCGGTAATGGCCGACCGGCGGGGCAGGCGCGAGAGTTTCTGGGCACCGTTCCAGCGCAATTCGGAAAACCGCGGGCGGCTCTCGATCGGCGCGTCGAGCAGGTTTTTCAAAATCGCCGCCATGGTGGTTGCGCCGAGCAATAATGTCTCGTGTCGACCGCGCGCATGCAAAATGCGGTCGGTGAATACGTGTCCGCGTTCGGGGTCGGCGGCAAGTTGCACTTCGTCAATCGCGACAAAATCCACCTCGCGGCTGATCGGCATGGCTTCGGTTGTGCAAATGAAAAAGCGCGCATTTGGCGGCACAATTTTTTCTTCGCCGGTAATCAGCGCCACATCAGCCGGATGCGCCTTGCCGAAATGACCGGCCAGCACGCGGTCATACACCTCGCGCGCAAGCAGGCGCAGGGGCAGACCGATCATGCCGCTCTGATAGGACAGCATGCGTTCCATGGCGAGATGTGTTTTGCCCGTATTGGTGGGTCCCAGAACAACCCGCAAATGAGCGTTGTCTGACATTGGCCTAATGTGACGATTTGACCGGCGCTGTGCAAGCGGCACGGCGTCGCAAGGGCGATTCGAGGTCGATTCGCGATCAACACATCAAAATCGGAACAAGCACAGAACATAGCATGTCCGAATCACTTACATAGTATGGCTTCTCGGTTCGTTCACGACTAAATCTTGTGGGTTGGCGCTTTTCGGCGGCGTTTTCGCGTGCGCGCAGTGACCATTGTCAATATCGATAAAGACAGACATAGTGTAGCGCGCGATTTACGCCGGCGCCAAGTGCCGCGCCAGGCTGGCTTAGGGGGAAACCATGGATTTTGAAATTCCGGAAGATATCAAAACATATCTGGCCGAACTGGACGCTTTTATCGCACGCGAGATCAAACCGCTGGAGGAACAGGACGACAATATCCGGTTTTTTGACCACCGGCGCGAATATGCCCGCACCGATTGGGACAATGACGGCCAACCCCGCCATGAGTGGGAGGAATTGCTGGGCGAAATGCGCCGCCGTGCCGACGCGGCCGGACATTTGCGCTTTGCCCTGCCGAAAGAATATGGCGGACAGGACGGCTCCAATCTGGCAATGGCGGTTATTCGTGAGCACCTCGCCGAAAAGGGCCTGGGGCTGCACAATGATCTGCAAAATGAAAGCTCGATTGTCGGCAATTTCCCCCAAGTCTTGATGTTCCGCGATTTCGGCACGCCCGAACAGCAGGATATTTTCATTAACGGCATGTTGACCGGAACGCACCGCGTGGCTTTTGGCTTGACCGAACCCGACCACGGCTCGGATGCAACATGGATGGAAACGCGCGCCGAGCCGTGCGAGCGCGACGGCGTGGACGGCTGGCTGATCAATGGTGAGAAAATGTGGAATACCGGTCTCCATGTTGCCAATTACGACATGATTTTTGCCCGCACCTCCGGCGATGACGGTGCCGCGCGCGGTATCAGCTGCTTTCTGGTACCGACGGATGCGCCCGGTTTCAAAATCGAGGAATATCTTTGGACGTTCAATATGCCGACCGATCACCCGCGCATTTCGCTGACGGATGTGTGGGTGCCGGATACGGCACTGTTTGGTCCGCGCGATGGAGGTTTGGTGTTGGCGCAACATTTTGTGCATGAAAACCGTATTCGCCAAGCAGCATCCGGTGTCGGCGCAGCGCAATATTGCATCAATGAAAGCGTGGCCTATGCCAAGGCGCGCAAACCTTTCGGCAAGGCTTTGGCGTCCAATCAGGCGATCCAGTTTCCGCTGACCGAATTGCATACCGAATGCGAAATGGTACGTAATCTCGTTTACAAGACGGCGGCGCAAATGGACACAATGACCAAGCCGGAAGTTGCCCAGCGCATTTCCGATAAAGTGTCGATGTGTAATTATCGTGCGAACCGGCTGGTTTGCGAAGCTGCCGACCGCGCCATGCAGGTGCATGGAGGCATCGGCTATTCGCGCCACAAACCGTTCGAGCATATTTATCGCCATCACCGCCGCTACCGCATCACAGAAGGGTCCGAAGAGATTCAAATCCGCAAAGTGGCCGGTCATTTGTTTGGTTTTATCGGCAAATAGGCAAATAGGAGGTCACATAATGCCAGTACCGGAGGGTTTTGAACCACTCGATATTGCCGCGCGTTGGGGGGTGGATGATGCGCCGGATTTTGTGATGCATAGCGGCCCTATTTATGTGCGCGAGGATGGCAGCATGCCTAAACTCGGTTTTGAGGTGTTACCTCATATGTGCAACCCGGGCGGCGTTTGCCATGGCGGTTTGTTGATGACGGTCTTGGATAACGCTTTTGTTTTCATTTTACACGCAACTCTTAAACAGCCTGTTTATCTGCCGTCGATCAGTTGCAATTTCGATTTTTTGGCACCGGCGCATTTAGGAGAGTGGGTTGAGACCAGTGGCTCATGCACAAAACATACAAAACGCACAGGCTTTGTTTCAGGTGCGCTTTTGGGGCCGGATGGGCCGGTGCTGCAGGGCAGCGGTATTTTCCGCATCACCGAAAGAACAGCAGCCGACATGTCAGCAAACACCGCTTGACGCGTGCGGCGCATTTTTCTATATCAAGCCCTCGGTTGGGCGTTGGCTCGACTGTCTAGAGCAAACCTCGGAGAAAAGCCCATGTCACGCGTATGCGACCTGACCGGTAAGAGCGTAATGAGCGGCAATAATGTCAGCCACGCCATGAACAGAACCCGCCGTCGCTTCCTGCCCAATTTGCAGCAGGTGAGCCTGCCGAGCGAGACGCTGGGCTATACGCTGCGTTTGCGCATTTGTGCGGCGGCACTGCGTTCGGTTGAACACCGCGGCGGCATTGACGCATTTTTGCGCGCCGCTTCGGACAAGCAACTTTCCGCCAAGGCCCGCAAATTCAAAAAACAAGTTGTGGCCAAATCCGCCTAAGGTCTGCTTAGCCCGGGAACCCGCGCACAGGTGCATCGCCCGTCCGCACTGTTCGACCACCACCACCTCCGGCTTTTAAAGCACCCGTTGGCGCGCCTTTAAACGAGTTAACTTGTGAGCCTGATTTGGACGGCAGGTCGGCATCATCGAAAAGTTCTGCAAGTTTGTCGGTCATGGCACCACCCAATTGCTCGGCATCAACAATGGTCACAGCGCGCCGATAATAGCGCGTGACATCGTGACCAATGCCAATGGCAATCAGTTCAACCGGCGACTGGGTTTCGATATCTTCAATGACATTGCGCAAATGTTTTTCAAGATAATTGCCGGCATTGACCGACAGCGTGCTGTCATCAACCGGCGCGCCGTCTGAAATCACCATCATGATGCGGCGCTGCTCGCCGCGCGACAGCAGTCGGTTATGCGCCCAGATGAGGGCTTCGCCGTCTATATTTTCTTTCAAAAGGCCTTCGCGCATCATCAGCCCCAAATTGCGCCGCGCGCGTCGCCACGGCGCATCGGCATTTTTATAGACGATGTGGCGCAAATCATTCAGCCGCCCGGGGTGCCCCGGCTTGCCGTTCGCCATCCAGGTTTCGCGCGCCTGCCCGCCTTTCCAGGCACGGGTTGTGAAGCCCAAAATTTCCGTTTTGACATTGCACCGTTCCAAGGTGCGCGCGAGAATATCGGCGCACATGGCGGCCACGGTAATCGGACGCCCGCGCATGGACCCTGAATTATCAAGCAGAAGGGTAACAACCGTGTCACGGAATTTCGTGTCGGATTCCATCTTATAGGAAAGCGGTTGTGTGGGGTCTGTGATGACCCGCGACAGACGCGCCGGGTCAAGATAACCTTCTTCCAAATCGAAATTCCATGACCGGTTCTGCTTGGCCTGCAAGCGGCGTTGCAAGCGGTTGGCAAGGCGCGAAACAACGCCCTGCATCTGGTGTAATTGCTGGTCGAGATAGGCCCGCAGACGCGCCAATTCCTCGGCATCGCACAAATCCTCGGCATCGATAATCTCGTCAAATTTGGCCGTATAGACATTATAGGCCGATTTTTCGGGGTTCACCGCCCCGTCGGGCGCATAAGGTTGGGCGGCTTCGCCGGCTTCTTCGCCGTGTCGTCGGCGATCATCTTCTTGATCTCTTCTTTCTTCGGCTCGAACCCAAGCGCGCGCATCGCGACCTGGGGTGGGGCGGGGTCGAGTGTGCACGCCGCACCCGCCGCGCGCAGGGAGGACTGCGGCATAAACGAGGAACCGTGCCGCAGGGCATGGCGAGGCGCGGGCGCGAGAGCCGGCGTTGGGGGCGACGGAGCGCGTGTCTGTGTGTGAGCGGCGGTGGTGCGCCGAGAGGGCGGGACGGTGCGATGGTGGGCGCTCTGGCGCGGGGTGCGCAGGGTGCGGCCTCTCTCGGCGCCGAGAGGGCGGGTAGTTCGACGACGTGCTCGCGCCTTCAGCTCCTTGGCGTCGATCGTACCTGTGGCAAACGGTACGGCGGGGAGCTCTCAGGGTGCGCGCTCGGCTGCGCGGAGGCACACCGCAGCTCATCGTTGGCGCGGAGGCACGCAGCGCACCCGAGCCATCGGTGTCGAAAAGGTCGAAGGCTTCCTTGACTTCCTTCTTCTTCTCCCTTTTTCTCTTGTTGCTCTTCTCTCCTGTAATCTTCGT
>CAJWBV010000019.1 GCA_913020275.1 uncultured Rhodobiaceae bacterium | reverse complement strand
CTGGCCGAGCACACTGACACGCTGGGCTATCGGCGATTTTGGCTGGCCGAACACCACAACACATCAGCCTTTGCCGGTGCCGCGCCCGAAATTCTGATCGGGCATATTGCCGCCCGAACGCAACATTTACGGGTCGGGTCGGGTGGCATTATGTTGCCGCATTACAGCCCGATGAAAGTCGCTGAAGTTTTCCGCATGCTGGAAACGCTGGCTCCCAAGCGCATTGATTTGGGGCTTGGCCGCGCGCCCGGCGGTGATGCGCGCACGGCAGCAGCCCTGCAAGCCGGCCCAAAGGCGTGGCCCGCGGAAGTTTTCCCGCAACAGGTGGAAATGCTGATCCAGTTTCTTGAAGACGCGGCAGGGCTGACGGGCGAGGCCGGCGGATTTCCCGACGCGCATCCCTATCAGGGCATTCGCGCCCAGCCTCTAGGCGAGCACATGGTGCCGATGTACATGTTGGGTTCAGGTGGTGATGGCGCTTACCATGCTGCACAATTCGGCCTGCCTTATGTTTATGCACATTTCATTAACCCAGATAATGTGGAGACAGCTTTGCGTGCCTATCGCAAGCATTTCCGACCATCACGTTTTTTGGATGCGCCGCGCGTGATGATGGCGGTTTCGGCAATAGCAGCCGACAGCGAGGAAGAAGCTAAGCATTTTTCAAAACCACGTGACATTTGGGTCGCGCAACTGTTTCAAAACCGCGCAGGTCGCCTACCCACTTTGGCTGAAGCGGAGGCTTACCAGGCGACAGATGACGAGGCCGCGCAAATCGACTTGATTGCCCAGCGAGGTTTGGCGGGAACTGCCCCGCAAGTGCTGGAGCGGCTCGATACGTTCCGCAAGGAACATGGCATTGACGAATTTTTCCTGCTGACCCTGATCCCTGATGCTGCCATCCGCAAAAACTCATACACGCTGATGAGCAGGGCGGCCGGTCTCAATCGGTCCGCTGAAGCCGCCGAATGAAGCAATATTATCTGCTACCATACATCGCCAGTTTCCGAGCCGGGAAAGCCAATCCCTTGCAACTTGTGTTGACACCGGTCGAAAGCGGGCGGGCATACAGATCGGTTGGGCTTCAACCATCTTGACCAACCAGCCTCCTTCATGCACAACATCTCCATAGCTGAATAAATAAGGAGTTTAGGGATGACTTTGGACTACAACGGAAAAGTTGTTATCGTAACCGGAGCAGGCGGGGGCTTAGGTCGATGCCACGCGCTGGAGTTTGCGCGGCGTGGCGCGAAAGTCGTCGTTAATGATTTGGGCGGCGCTGTCGACGGTTCCGGCGGTTCATCTGAAGCAGCGGATAAAGTTGTCGAGGAAATCAAAACCGCCGGCGGCGAAGCCATTTCAAACGGTTCTTCAGTCACCGATGATGCCGGCGTTGCCAATATGGTTCAACAAACCATGGACGCTTATGGCCGCATTGACGTTCTGGTCAATAATGCCGGCGTTTTGCGCGACAAAAGCTTTGCAAAAATGGAAATTGCGGATTTTGACTTCGTAGTTGATGTGCATTTGTTCGGCACCATGAAGCCGACCAAAGCCGTTTGGCCGATCATGAAGGAACAGGGGTATGGCCGTATTATGGTTACCTCTTCATCATCAGGCCTTTACGGAAACTTCGGCCAGTCAAATTATGGCGCGGCCAAGCTGGGCGTTGTCGGTTTCATCAACACGCTGAAACTTGAAGGCCAGAAAGACAATATCCACATCAACGCGCTGGCCCCCGTTGCCTGGACACGCATGACCTCAAATCTCATGCCGCCGGAAATGGAAGAGGCGCTGGCTCCCGAACAGGTGACGCCGGCGGTTGTGTTCATGTGTTCCGAGCAGGCCCCAACCGGCAAAATCATTTGCGCCGGGGCAGGCGCCTATGCGGCGGCGCAGATCGTTGAAACGCGCGGCATGTATCTTGGCACTGCTCCGACAGCCGAAGATGTTGCTGAAAATTGGGAACAAATTTCAAAACTGGACGATCAGGCCGAAGCCCTGTTCCAAGGTGGCGAACAAACACGCCGTTTCTTCGAACTGATTCAGGCCGCTAATAACGAATAGGCTTGCCGAGGCAGGGATAGCTCCCCGCCCTTTTCGAGTATTCGCAATGAGATCTGTTTACGTATCCACAATTTTAATGTTTGGCCTGTGGCTGGCGCTTTCAGGACATTATACGCCCCTATTGCTGGCGCTGGGAGCGTTGAGTGCATTGGGGGTTTCGCTATTGGCCAAGCGCATGAATGTGCTGGATGAAGAAGGTCTGCCCATAGGCATTCTTTTTCGTCTGCCACGAGTGACGCTATGGATCATTTGGGAAATTCTGAAATCCAATCTGGGTGTCATTCGCGTCATTATTGCGCCGTCCAAAGCCGCGCCCCAACTGGTCACTGTTCTGGCCGGCCAGCACACGGCGGCAGGGCTGGTGACACATGCCAATTTCATCACGCTGACGCCTGGTACGGTTTCAGTACAGGTCGACGAAGACCGAAACGAGATTATCGTGCACGGGCTGACGCAAGAATTTTGCAATGCCACCAAGGACGGAAGCATGGATGCCAAAGTATCGTTGCTTGAAAAACGCACGGTGTCCGGGACATGAGCTTATGGTTCTCGATCACTTTGGTAGCTATCGGCATATCATTGTTGCTGGCACTGGCGCGCGCCGCGCTCGGGCCAACCGCTTTTGATCGCGTGCTTGCGGTCAATTCAATCGGCACGCTGGCGGTGTTAGCCATTTGCGTTTACGGGTTTTTCGACGGACGCCCCGAATTTCTGGATATTGCGCTCCTATATGCGCTGATCAATTTCATCGGCACAATCAGCGTGTTGAAATATTTCCGCGCCGGAACACTGGGCGACCATGTGCCGACTGAGAAACAGCGGGGCGCGCAATGATGGTCGAAAATATTGTGACCGTAATTGCCATTTTTTCCTTAGGCGTTGGCTCGCTTGGCGTGCTATTCGGCGCGCTGGGGCTATTGCGCCTGGGAGACGTCTATCAGCGCATGCATGGTGCGGGCATTATTGATACAGGCGGCGCAGGCCTCATATTGTTCGGGTTGTTGTTGGCTTCACCCGACTGGACAGTGAGTGTGCGCCTTGTTCTCATCGGCCTGCTGCTGGCGCTGACGAGCCCAACCGCCACCCATGCCATTGCGCGCGCTGCCCATTTTGCCGGTGTCAAACCGCTTCTCAAAACATCCCCCGACGCACCCATCGAAAAGGGGGCGGATGAGTGATGGGCATGTTTGCAGTAAATGCGTTTCTTCTGCTGCTGCTCGCCATCATTGCGGTGGTTGCGCTGCGCGTGCATCGATTGTTTGCGCTGGTCATGCTTTCGGGCGCTTTTTCGCTGACGGCGGCGGCACAATTTGTCGTGCTGGATGCCGTTGACGTGGCCTTTACTGAGGCAGCGGTGGGCGCAGGCATTTCGACGGTTCTGGCACTGGCAACCCTGTCACTGGTGCCGCGCGAGGAAAAGCCGCACGCCATAGCGCCCCTTCCGGCCATAATAGCTGTCGCCACCGGCGCTCTGCTGATGGTGTCGATTGGAGATCTACCGCAATTTGGCGCCGCCGATGCGCCGGTTCATGTGCATGTGGCTCCAGATTATATTTCCGGCAGTGCGGAGAAAATCGGCGTACCGAATGTTGTGACTTCAGTGCTGGCAAGCTATCGCGGTTATGACACGCTGGGCGAAACGGTGGTTATTTTCACTGCGGCCATTGCCGTTTTACTGATACTGGCCGGTTGGACGCGCGCGCCATATAGGCGTGAGGACGAGGACCGGGATACGCAAGGCACTCGAAGCATAGAGGACAAGCAAGAAGATGCAGGATGATCCCGTCATACGCGTCGTCGCCAAAGTGCTGATCCCGGCGATCATGCTGTTTGCGCTTTATGTGCAATTTCACGGCGATTACGGACCCGGCGGCGGCTTTCAGGCCGGCGTTATTTTCGCCGCCGCGCTGGTGCTGAACGCCGTTGTGTTCGGCCTGCACCGCGCGCGTCAGGTATGGCCCATGCGCTATAATCTGATGGGTGTGTCCGCGGGCGTGGTGCTGTATGGCGGCACCGGCGTCTGGTCGATGCTGGCGGGTGCCAATTATCTGGATTATTTCGCGCTCAAAGCCGACCCGAAAGCGGCCCAACATCTGGGTATTTTGCTGGTGGAGTTTGGCGTCGGGCTGACCGTGGCTTCGGTGATGGTGGCGTTGTTTTTTGCCTTTGCCGGACGCCTCACCCACATTCGGCTGGTGGCGAAAACCGCCGCTCATGAAGCCACCGATAGTGGGACATCCCGCCCGGGAGACGCCGCGTGAGCGAGATCGCCGCCCATTGGAATTATTATCTCGTCATTATTTTAATGATGCTGGGTTTTTACGCCGTCATCGCGCGCGGCAATATGGTCAAGAAAATGGTCGGGCTGAATATTTTCCAAACCTCCGTTTTCATGCTCTATATCTCCGTCGGCAAAATTGACGGTGGCACCGCACCCATTCTCACCGGCGACCCGGCGAGCGTTTATTCCAATCCCCTACCGCATGTTCTTATCCTCACCGCGATTGTTGTCGGCGTGGCCACAACAGCTGTCGGCTATGCGTTGATTATTCGGATTTACGAAGCCTATGGCACGATTGAAGACGACGAGGTGGCTGTGCTCATTGATAGCGACCAGGACGCGCGCGAGCGCGCCGACGCGGAACCGGCATCATGATGCAGCATCTTCCCATATTGCAGGTCATTTTGCCCCTGCTGGCCGCACCGTTAGCGGCACTGGCATCGCGTCGCCATCTGGCATGGCATCTGACACTCGTTGCCACCGCCGGTGCCTTTGCCATTTCGCTGGTATTGCTGGCGACGATTTTGCGCACCGGCACGCCGATTATCTATGACCTTGGCGGTTGGCCCGCACCGATTGGCATTGTCTATGTCATTGACAGTGCCAGCGCCTTTGTGCTGCCGGTGGTAAGCGGCATCGGCTTTGTTGCAACGCTGGCCGCGCGCCACCTTGTCATTGCCGAGATTGATGCGCGCGATCATCCGCTGTTTTTTGCTGCCTGGCTTCTGACGCTGGCCGGCATGCTGGGGCAGGTAACGACGGGCGATGCGTTCAATATTTTCGTGTTTCTGGAAATCTCATCCCTGTCCGGCTATGCGCTGGTTGCCATGGGCGCGGGCCGCGACCGGCGCGCTTTGCCGGCGGCGTTCAACTATCTCATTCTGGGCACGGTCGGGGCGACATTTTACGTCATCGGTCTTGGGCTTTTATACATGCTGACGGGCACCCTGAATTTGGCCGATCTGAGCGTGCGGCTGGCCGAGATTGAAAACCTGCGGCCGGCTTATGTTGCGCTGGCTTTTATCGCACTCGGTCTGTTTCTCAAAATGGCCCTGTTTCCGTTGCATTTATGGCTGGCACCGGCCTATTCGCATGCGCCATCCGCCGTTACCGCGTTGATGGCAGCGACGGCCACCAAAGTGTCCGTCTATGTTCTCATACGGATTTTGTTCGGCGTTTTCGGCTTTGAGTTCCCCTATATGACGCAAGCCGTTGGCGGGCTTTTGCTGACATTAGGACTTTTGGGCGCGTTTGTCGGCACTTTCGCCGCCATTGTGGAAACCGACTTAAAGCGCCTATTTGCACAATCATCCATTGCCCAACTGGGTTATATGGCAATTGGGCTGGGTATTATGACCAGCGCCGGCATTGCCGCCAGCTTTATCCATCTTTTCAACCACGCGCTGATGAAGGGTGCACTGTTTCTCGCGCTTGGGGTGATTGCCGCGCAGACAACTCATCTCAGCCTGCACACGATTAAAGGCGCCGGACGGCAAATCCCCATTACCATGACGGCGATACTTCTCGGCGGGTTGGCGCGGATCGGTGTGCCGCTGACGGCGGGCTTTATTTCCAAGCTCTATTTAATTCGCGCCCTCATCGACAGCGGTCTGTGGGCCGTAGCCGCGCTGACCTTTGTTAGCTCGGCCCTGGCGCTGGTTTATGTTTGGAAAATCGTTGAACACGCCTGGCTGACTGAGCGCCCCGAAAACGCTCCCGTGCTCACCGAAACACCGGGCCAATGGGCACCGGCCTGGATATTGGTGTTGGCGACAATCGGCTTTGGTATTTATGCGGGGCCACTGGTCGAGGCCGCGTTTGGTGCCGCGCAAGTTTTTGGGCCTGACATCATACAAGCAACGCAAACGATCGAAGGGTTGCAAATCATTGAAGGATTGGAGGGGCAGGAGTGATGGAAAACGTCGAAACACTCATTTACCTGCTTCTGGGTCTGCCACTTCTGGCAGCGGCCAATACGCTTTTGCTGGCGCGTTTCGAAAACTTGCGCGACGGGCAAGCCGTGTTGCTGGGTCTGGTGACCGCGGGATGCGCGTATGCGCTTTACACCTCACCGACGGCGGCACTCGAAACCGTGACGCTCGTGCAGCTTGCCCCGCAACTGACATTGACTTTCACACCGGAACCGCTGGGCATGTTGTTTGCGCTGGTCGCAGGCTCGCTGTGGCCGCTGGCCTCGCTTTATACGATCGGCTATATGCGCGGCGCGGGTGAGAAAAACCACACGCGTTTCATGTTCTTTTACGCCATCGCCATTCATGCGGCGATGGCGATTGCGCTGTCGGGCAATTTGCTGACGCTGTTTGTGTTCTACGAAGTGCTAACATTTTCCACCTACCCGCTCGTTACCCATAAGGGCACACCGGAAGCCAAACAGGCTGGTCGAATTTATCTGGGCATTTTGGTGACCAGCTCGGTCGTGTTTTTGCTGTTTGGCGTTATCAGCGTCTGGTTGCTAGCGGGTACGCTCGATTTTGCATCAGGCGGCATTTTGGCGGACCGCATGGATCCTGCCTATGTGCCGCTGTTGCTTGGGCTGTTCGCCTTTGGCATCGGCAAGGCGGCGCTCATGCCCTTGCATCGCTGGTTGCCGGCGGCAATGGTCGCGCCGACACCCGTGAGTGCGCTTTTGCATGCCGTTGCCGTGGTGAAAGCCGGTGTCTTCAGCATGTTGAAAATCAGCATTTATATTTTCGGCGTTGATTTTCTTGCCACCACCAGCGCCAGCGACTGGTTGGTCTGGGTGGCGGCATTTTCCATTCTCGCCGCTTCCATTGTCGCGCTCAGCAAAACCAATCTGAAGGCGCGTCTGGCTTATTCAACCATCAGCCAGCTTGGTTATATTGTTCTGGGTGCCGCGCTTGCCTCGCCATTGGCGGCCTCCGGCGCGGCTTTGCACATTGCAACCCACGCCACCGGCAAAATTACGCTGTTTTTCTGCGCCGGAGCGATTTATGTCGCGCATCACCTGTCAGACATTCGCGACATGGACGGGTTGGGCCGGCGCATGCCGATCACGTTCTCGGCCTTTGCGCTGGGCGCGCTGTCGATTATCGGTGTGCCGCCGCTGGCCGGTGCGTGGTCGAAACTCATGCTGATGGGCGGGGCCATGCAGTCGGATTTTTTGATTATTATTTTCGTACTGGCTGTCTCGTCACTCTTAAACCTTGTCTATCTGGGTGAAATTGTGCTGCGCGCCTTTTTCAAATCGGGCGCGCACAGCGAGGGAGCAATGGCCGAAGCGCCTTGGGCGTGTGTCGTGCCATTGGTTGTTACCGCCCTAATGTCGTTGGGACTGTTTTTCGCCGTCGACAATTTTGTTCTTGATTTTGGAGGCATGTGATGTCGGATCCAGAAGAAACCGGCTCTAAAATGACACCGCTTGCCCGCAATGCTCTGGGCGTTTTGGTTGTGTCATGTGTAGTCCTTACGGCGCTTGAGTTTGTCATTCACCGGCATGCCTATTTCGAAACCGAGGGACGTCCGCTGTTTTTTGCTGTTTACGGGTTCGCCGCATTTTTGATTGTCGTGGGCGGCGGAGTGCTGCTGCGCAAACTGGTCATGCGCGCGCCGGATTATTATGACACGCAGGAGGATAACGATGCCTGAGCTGTTACTGCCCGGCCTTATGATGATCCTCGGTGCGGCGCTGGTACCGGTTCTGCCGCATATGATACGGCAGATATGGATGCTTGTGCTGATTGCGGCATCGGCCTATCAGTGCTGGCACATTGACCCTGGCGTGCATCTTACCGCCAGCGTTATCGGGTTTGACCTTATTCTTGTGCGCGCCGAGGCGATCACGCGCCCCTTTGCGCTGGTTTTTCACATCGCCGCCGCGCTCAATGTCATATACGCCATGCACGAAGACAGCCGCATGACCGCGGCCACCGGGCTCGCTTATGCGGGTGCGGCCATTGCCGCCCTGTTTGCCGGTGATTTCATAACGCTGTTCATCTATTGGGAGCTGACGGCGTTTACCTCCGTCTTCCTCATTCTCGCCGGACGCAACCCCCGCAGTTTTGCGGCCGCCATGCGCTATTTGCTGACACAAGTCACCTCAGGCGTGATTTTGCTGGCCGGTGCGGTGGTGCTGGTCGGCTCGGGCAGCGGCATCGCCATCACCGCCCTGTCGGCGGAAACGCTGGGCGGCGCACTTGTGCTTTTGGCTTTCGCCATCAAAGCCGCTTTTCCATTCGTCAATGGCTGGTTGCAGGATGCCTATCCCGAGGCGAGCGTCACCGGCACCGTTATCCTGAGCGCGTTTACCACGAAGCTCGCCATTTACATGCTGGCTCTCTGTTTTGCCGGCACCCATATGCTGATCTGGTTCGGCGTGGTGATGACCCTGTTCCCGGTATTTTTCGCTGTCATTGAAAATGATTTGCGCCGCGTGCTGGCGTTTTCGCTCAACAACCAGCTTGGTTTCATGGTTGTCGGCATCGGCATTGGCACCGAATTGGCGCTTAACGGCACGGTGGCGCACGCCTTTGCCCATATTATCTACAAATCGCTCTTGTTCATGAGCATGGGTGCGGTTCTCTATCGTACCGGCACGGCCAAAGCCAGCGAATTGGGCGGCTTGTGGAAGCGGATGCCGCTGACCACCATCTTCTGCATCATCGGCGCGGTGTCGATCTCGTCATTCCCGCTATTCAGCGGCTTTGTGACCAAATCACTGACCATTGGCAGCGCGGCCTATGAAGGATATTTCTGGGTATGGATGGCGCTAATTTTTGCTTCCGCTGGTGTGCTGGAACATTCCGGCATCAAAATCCCCTATTTCGCTTTCTTCGGACACGATCGCGGGTTCAAGGTTAACGAAGCACCGCTCAGCATGCTGATTGCCATGGGCATTGCCGCGGGCTTGTGCGTAGCCATTGGCATCGCGCCGGAAATGCTCTATGCGCTTCTGCCGTATGAAGTGACCTATAAGGTATGGGATGCGGGCCATGTGCTTGGCGAATTGCAGCTTCTGTTGTTTGCGGTGCTGGCCTTCGCTTTCCTGATGGTGCGCGGCCTTTATCCGCCTGAGATTGACAGCACGGTTTTGAACACGGATTGGTTGTTCCGCAAGCTGGTTCCTGCCATCTGGCGCATGATTGCGAACCCCGCCAGGCGGCTTTGGCACGCGGG
>CAJWBV010000018.1 GCA_913020275.1 uncultured Rhodobiaceae bacterium | reverse complement strand
TGCGGACAAAAAACGCTGGCCGATTGTTGCGCGAAGAAGCGCTTAGCCGTATTCGGCTCGGCAATCTCGATAAAAGCGACATGAAAATCATGCGCGAGCTTATTCGCAAGTTGGCAAAGCGGCTGGCCACGCGCCACGCGCGGCGGCGCAAAAAAGCCCATCGCGGCATGCTGGATGTGCGCCGCACCATGCGCCGAAATATGTCAAATGACGGCCTGCTTTTTAATTTGCATTGGAAGCGCACCAAAGTAGAGCGCCCGCGTCTTGTTGTGATGTGCGATGTATCCGGCTCGGTAGCCGCCGTGTCGCGGTTTTTTTTGATGTTTCTTTATAGTCTGGACGAAGTGATGCCACGCACGCGAAGTTTTGTCTTTTCCAACCGCGCGGGCGAAATATCCGACAAAATGGCCGCAGGCGATATGGACGAGGTGATGACGCAAGCCTTGCGCGATTATGGCGGCGGCTCAACCGATTACGGCATGGCGATGGACGACCTTGCCCAAGCCGTGCTTGATGAAATGGACCACCGCACCACGCTTCTGGTGCTGGGCGATGCGCGGTCGAATTTCGGCGATCCGGGACATCTGATTTTGAAAGAAATGGCAACACGCGCGCGACGCGTTATTTGGCTGAACCCCGAGCCGGAGGCAAGTTGGAACACGGGCGACAGCGAAATGCGCCGGCTGGGTGCCTATTGCAGCCATGTTCAGGTGTGCAATTCGGTGCGTGATGTTGAGCGCGTGCTGGATAATTTGCTGCGCGTCAGTGTTTAACTGGGTTGTGTTTGGCAGAACAGTTATCGTGGCAGGCGGGTTTCGCCCATAAGCGCCAAATCCACCTCGCGCGCACATTGGCGCCCTTCACGAATGGCCCAAACCACCAGCGACTGACCGCGCCGCATGTCGCCGCAGGCAAAAATATTGGCGTCAGATGTTTGGTAAGTGGCCGTGTCTGCCGCCACATTGCCGCGCCCGTCGCGCTCCAGTGACAATTCGTCGAGCATGCCCTCATGCACCGGATGTATGAACCCCATGGCCAGCAAAATCAGATCGGCCTTCAGTTCAAATTCCGATCCGGCAATAGCTTGCATGGTTTCATCAACCTTGGTGCAGGTGATGGCGGTGACGTGCCCGTCTTCACCTTTAATGCCGGTGGTCATTACCGAAAAGTCACGAATGGCACCTTCTTCCTGGCTGGTCGATGTGCGCAATTTGAGCGGCCAGTCCGGCCAGGTGAGGCCTTTGTTTTCTTTTTCCGGCGGCATGGGCATGATTTCAAGCTGGGTCACTGACGCCGCGCCCTGACGGAAACTTGTGCCAATGCAGTCGGAGCCCGTGTCGCCGCCGCCAATAACAATAACGTGCTTGTCTTCGGCGAGAATGGGCGCGATGTCGCCAATCGGTTCTTGCCCGACACGACGGTTTTGTTGCGGCAGGAAATCCATGGCGAAATGCACACCGTCAAGCCCGCGCCCTTCAACCGGCAGGTCGCGGGGTACTTCCGAGCCGCCGCAAATGATTAACGCGTCGTGGTCTTCGGCCAATTGCTTGGCCGGCATGTCGACGCCCACATTGGTGTTGTAATGGAAGGTAACGCCTTCGGTTTCCAGCTGCTCAACACGGCGGTCGATGAGGTGTTTTTCCATTTTGAAATCGGGAATGCCATAGCGCAAAAGGCCACCAGCTTTGGCATGTTTTTCATAAACATGAACATCATGGCCTTGGCGCGCAAGTTGCTGCGCGGCTGCCATGCCAGCCGGACCAGCCCCGACAATTGCCACCGATTTGCCAGTTTTTCCAGCCGGTGGTTCGGCTGCAATCCAGCCATTTTCCCAGCCCTTGTCGATAATCGCACATTCGATGGATTTGATGGTGACCGGGCTGTCATCAATGTTCAGCGTGCAGGCCGCTTCGCACGGTGCCGGGCAGATGCGTCCGGTAAATTCGGGGAAATTATTTGTCGAATGCAAATTTGCCAGTGCGGTCTGCCAGTCATCTTCATAGACCAAATCGTTCCAGTCGGGGATCTGGTTGTTGACGGGGCAACCATTATGGCAATAGGGCACACCGCAATCCATGCAACGGGCAGCTTGATCGCGCAACGTGTCTTCGCTGAGCGGAATAACAAATTCGCGGAAATTTTGAACGCGTGCCTCCGGTGCTTCATAAGTGCGGTCTTTGCGATCAATTTCTAAGAATCCGGTGGCTTTACCCATGTCACTCTCCTGCCGTCGCTTGCTCTTGGGCCTGTTCGCTTGCCAGTTCATTTAGCGCACGCCGGAACTCTGTCGGCATGACTTTGCGGAATTTCGACTGATAGTTTTCCCAATCCGCGAGAATGTCTTTGGCCCGCTGCGAGTTTGTGTAGCGGGCATGGTTTTCAAGCAGCCTGTGCAGGCGCTCGGCGTCATGGCCGGTCATGTTTTCCTTGATATGGCCCAGCGCATTGCCAAGGCTACCGGTCACCTCTTCCAGTTCCACCATCGCCATATTGCAGCGACTTTCAAAATCGCCATCGCTGTCCAGTACATAGGCAATGCCGCCCGACATGCCGGCTGCGAAATTGCGCCCTGTGGGGCCAAGAACCACCACCACGCCACCGGTCATATATTCGCAGCAATGGTCGCCCGCGCCTTCGACAACAGCCACGGCGCCCGAATTGCGCACCGCAAAGCGTTCACCTGCCACGCCACGGAAATAGCACTCGCCATCAATTGCGCCATAAAGAACCGTATTGCCGACAATAATGCTTTTTTCCGGAACAATGCCGCTATGGGCCGGAGGATAAATTGCCAACCGTCCACCGGAAAGACCTTTACCGACATAGTCATTGGCCTCGCCCTCAAGCTCGAAAGAAATGCCACGCGCCAAAAACGCACCAAAACTCTGGCCAGCCGTGCCCGTCAGCTTTACCGATATTGTGTCTTCGGGAAGCCCTGCATGGCCGTGGCGCTTGGCAAGCGCACCCGACAGCATGGTGCCCGCCGAACGGTCAATATTCGTGATCGGCGTGTCGATTTTAACCGCAGTTTTGTTTTCAAGCGCCGGCATGGCTTCGGCGATTAGTTTACGGTCAAGAATATCGTCGATCGGGTGTTTTTGATCTTCGCAATTATGCACCGGCCGGTCGGTCTCAATTTTGGTGAACAGGCGGGTAAAATCGAGCCCTTGTGCCTTCCAATGGTCAATCGCTTCGCGCGTGTCCAGCAAATCGGTCTGGCCGATAATCTGGTCAAGTTTGGTAAAGCCCATGGCGGCCAGCAATTCGCGCACTTCTTCTGCAACGAAGAAGAAATAATTAATGACGTGTTCCGGTGTGCCCGTGAACCGCTTGCGCAATTCGGCGTTCTGGGTCGCGATACCGACAGGGCAGGTGTTGAGATGACATTTGCGCATCATCACACAGCCTGCTGCAATCAGCGGCGCGGTTGAAAAGCCAAACTCGTCAGCGCCCAAAAGTGCCCCGACAATCACATCGCGCCCGGTGCGTAACCCGCCATCAACCTGCACGGCGATGCGGGTGCGTAAATCGTTCAGCACCAGCGTCTGGTGGGTTTCGGCCAGCCCGATTTCCCACGGGCTGCCGGCATGTTTGATCGAAGTCAGCGGGCTGGCGCCTGTGCCACCCTCGAAACCCGAAATCGTTACATGGTCGGCGCGCGCCTTCGAAACACCGGCGGCAACCGTGCCCACCCCGACCTCGGAGACGAGTTTGACCGAAATATCGGCTTCGGGATTGGTGTTTTTGAGGTCGTAGATCAATTGCGCGAGATCTTCGATCGAATAAATATCATGGTGCGGCGGCGGTGAGATAAGTCCCACACCCGGCGTCGAGTGGCGCACCGAAGCAATGCGCCGGTCGACCTTGTGCCCCGGCAATTGCCCACCTTCGCCCGGCTTAGCGCCTTGCGCCATTTTGATCTGGATCATGTCTGAATTGGCAAGATATTCGGTGGTGACACCAAAGCGCCCCGAAGCCACCTGTTTGATGGCCGAGCGGCGCGAGTCGCCATTTTCCATCGGGCTGAAGCGCGCGGATTCTTCGCCGCCTTCGCCCGTGTTTGATTTGCCGCCAATGCGGTTCATCGCAATGGCGAGGGTTTCATGAGCCTCCGGGCTGATTGAGCCCAGCGACATGGCACCGGTAGCGAAACGGCGGACGATTTCCGTCACCGGTTCGACATCGTCCAGCGCCACGGGTGTGCGTCCGCTATCGGTGGCCTGGCGAATTTTGAACAGGCCGCGCAAGGTCAGCAGGTTTTCGTCTTGCGCATTAATCAGGCGGGCATATTCACGATATTGGTCGCGGCTGTCGCCGCGCACGGCATGTTGCAGCGAGCCGACGGTTTCGGCGTTCCAAACATGGTCTTCACCGCGCACGCGCACGGCGTATTCGCCGCCCACATCAAGCGTATTGGCAAGACCCGCTACCGCACCAAAGGCTGCCATGTGCCGCCTGATGGTTTCTTCGCCCACTTCATTAAGGCCAATGCCTTCAATGGTGGTTGCCGTGCCTGAGAAATAGCTGTCGACAAAACCTTGGGCCAGCCCTACCGCATCAAAAATCTGCGCTCCGCAATAAGACTGATAGGTCGAAATACCCATTTTTGACATGACCTTGCGAATGCCTTTGCCTGTGGCTTTGATGTAATGCGCATGCGCCTCTTCGCGCGACACTTCAAGCCGCAGTCGCGTGCGCAAGGCATCGACCGTATCAAAGGCGAGATAGGGATTGATGGCCTCGGCGCCATAACCGGCCAGACAACAGAAATGATGCACCTCGCGCGCTTCGCCGGTTTCAATCACAAGGCCGGCTTGCGTGCGCAGGCCGGCGCGAATGAGATGGTGATGGACCGCCGCCGTTGCCAGCAAAGCCGGTATCGCAATGCGCTCGGCGCTGATATTGCGGTCGGACAGAATAATGATGTTTTCATGGCTGTGGGCAATGGCGTGCTCGGCTTGGCTGCATAATTCGTCAAGACGCGCCGTCAATCCTGCCACGCCATCGGCGACGTCCCATGTCATGTCGAGCGTGACAGCACGGAAATCATTGTCCTCAATGTCGCTGATACGGCGGATTTTCTCCAGATCGTCATTGCTGAGAATTGGTTGGGAAACCTCAAGCCGCTTCAGCCCCGATGTGCCCTCAAGGTCTAGCAGATTCGGGCGCGGGCCAATAAAAGACACAAGCGACATGACCAATTCTTCGCGGATCGGGTCGATCGGCGGATTGGTCACTTGAGCAAAATTTTGTTTGAAATAGGTATAAAGCGGTTTTGATTTTTCCGACAGCGCCGAGATGGGCGTGTCGGTTCCCATGGAGCCGGTGCCTTCTTCGCCATTGGCAACCATTGGCGCAAGCAGGAATTTCAAATCTTCCTGTGTGTAGCCGAAGGCTTTTTGCTGGTCGAGCACGGTGAGGCTTGAGCTGACATGGGCTTGGCCTTCGGGGGCGGGCAGGTCTTCCAGCTTAATCTGGGCGCGCGCCAGCCACTCTTCGTAAGGATGCGCTGTGGACAGGCTGGCTTTAATTTCGTCATCGCTGATGATACGGCCCGCTTCAAGGTCAATCAAAAGCATTTTGCCGGGTTGAAGACGCCATTTTTCAATGATTTTTTCTTCTGCCACAGGCAACACGCCCATTTCCGAAGCCATCATTACGCGGTCATCCGAGGTCACATAATAGCGCGCCGGACGCAGGCCGTTTCTGTCGAGCGTCGCTCCGATTTGGCGTCCATTGGTAAAGGCGACCGCGGCCGGCCCATCCCACGGCTCCATCAGCGCGGCATTATATTCATAAAATGCGCGGCGTTTATTATCCATCAGCGGATTGCCGGCCCAGGCTTCGGGAATAAGCATCATCATGGCGTGCGGCAGCGAATATCCGCCCATCACCAGAAGTTCCAGCGCATTGTCGAAACTGGCCGAGTCCGATTGGCCGTCTTCGATCAGCGGCCAGAGTTTTTCCAAATCATCCCCGAACAAATCGCTTTCAAGCGCCGCGTGCCGTGCGGCCATCCAGTTAATATTGCCGCGCACGGTGTTAATCTCACCATTGTGACAAATCATGCGGAACGGCTGTGCCAATGACCATGTCGGAAAGGTGTTGGTCGAAAAGCGCTGGTGAACCAGCGCCATGGCTGAAACCGTGTCAGTATCGCGCAAGTCGTCGTAATACGGCCCAAGCTGACTGGACAGCAGAAGACCTTTGTACAAAACCGTGTAGGAAGACAGTGACGGGATATAGAAAAAGCCGCGTGCCGCGTCGAGTTTTGCGGCATTGACGGCCAGTTCAACCGAGCGACGAATGATGAAAAGATCGCGCTCAAATCCCTTCTGGTCGCGGTCTTTTTTGTCGTTTGCGACAAAAATCTGGCGGATTACGGGCTCAGTGGGAACAATCGAATACCCCAGATCGCCATTGTCGACCGGCACATCGCGCCACCCAAGCACGCGGTGGCCTTCATTTGCGACCGTGGTTTCGATCATTTTCTCAATCTGCGCGCGTGCGTCCGGCTCGGGCGGCAGAAAAATCATGCCGACCCCGTAAGCGCCCTCTTGCGGCAGCGTGATGGTGTCGCCCAGAACTTTTCGGAAAAACGCATCCGGTATCTGAATGAGCATGCCGACACCGTCACCGGCCTTCGGGTCCGCGCCCACAGCGCCGCGATGCTCAAGATTTTCCAAAATGGTCAGCCCGTCGCGGACAATGTCATGGCTTTTGACATTTTTGATATGTGCGACAAAGCCAATACCGCACGCGTCGTGCTCATTGGCCGGGTCATAAAGCCCCTGACGCGCAGGCAAGCCGGGACGTACAGAAGGTTCCGACTGTGAGAACCCTTTGCCGGATTTATTGTCCAATCTTGCCTTGTGCTTGCGCATTTTTTATTCCCGTCCGTCGCGGAGCCAATGCCGGCTAAGCACCCGGCTCCAAAGTTGACTATTCCTCTAATTCCATATTCACATATGGCAAATCTACGATCCCCGACATCTTGAATCGATTGAGGGGTAAAACGCCTCAATAAAAAGATTTCGAGAGCTTTATATATGCTACAAAAACCCGAAAAAAACAAGCAAATCGGTCAATATTATTGACCTATATTTACGCCATTTTGCGCGAAAATGGCGGTTTTCCGTGGGTCTATATCTATGCGCGATGCCGTGTCGCAGGGGTTAGGCCATTGCGCCCTTGAAAAACCGCGCAATGTCTTTGAGAGCCGCGCGGGCTTCGGGAACCAAGCGAAAGGCAATTTGATGCACATGCGGCATGTCATCCCAAATTTGCAATTCGGCTTTTGTTCCGGCGGCTTCGGCGCGCTCGACAAGGCGGGTTGCATCGTCGAACAGCACTTCTTCCGTACCAACTTGGACAAAAAGCGGTGCCAGACCCGCTAAATCGGCAAAAACCGGCGATATCAGGGGGTCATCAGCTGGATGCTCGTTGCAATAATACGCAATCGCTTCCGGCATGCGGTTGATATCGATCATCGGATCGCGCTCAGCGCGGGTGCGGGCACTTTCGCCGCTGGATGTCAAATCGGTCCATGGCGACAATAAAGCCGCCGCTTTGGGCTGGGTTTTGCCATGTGCTTTCAATTGCAGCATCAGCGCGAGGCTTAGGCCCCCGCCGGCACTGTCACCGGCGACAAACATTTTCTCCGGTGCCACGCCTTGTTCAAGCAGCCAGTCATAGGCGGCTTCGGCGTCTTCAATGGCCGCGGGAAAAGGGTTTTCCGGTGCCAGCCGATAATCCAGCAACAGTGCGCGAACATTGGCATAGCGTGCCAAAGCCCGCACCATATTGCGGTGCGTGTCCGGCCCGCCCATAATATAGCCGCCGCCATGCAGATAAAGCAGTGTGTACTCGGCCTCAGGGTTGCCCAGCCATTCGGCATAATTGCCGTTAATCTCGGTGGTTGCATAGGGCGGGGCGCTTTTCGACAGCAGTGAAAGAATAAACGACCTGTCTTCGCCGGAACGCACCCGCTTCAGTGCTTCAAGTCCTTCGCCAAACCCGCGGCTACGGAAAGTGCGCCGCAACATGCGGCTGTAAAATTTCGATCTTAGGCTTGCCATGATCTGTCCCCTCAATTGCATGCTAATGCCGGAGCGGGGGGAGGAAACCCACTCCGGCACTGCTTCCTAAGCCGATTGTTACGCGGCTTGAGCGGTTTTGGAAATGTTTATTTTACGCGGCTTTTCCGCTTCGGGCACTTCGCGCACCAATTCAATGTGCAACAGGCCATTATCCAGATGTGCGCCCGAAACCTGAACATTGTCAGCCAGTTGGAAGTTGCGCTCAAAGTTGCGTTTGGCAATGCCGCGATACAAAAGCTGGGTATCGGCATCCGCGCCTTCGCTGGTGGCTCCACCTCGCACGCGCAACACGCCGCCGCGCTCGATAATTTCAAGCTCATCTTCGGCAAAACCGGCCACAGCCATTGAAATCCGATAGTCGGTTTCGCCTGTGCGCGCCACATTATAGGGCGGAAAGGCCGAGCTGTTATCGGTCGCGCCCAAAGCGTCGAAAATATTGGCCAGCCGGTCAAACCCAATGGTTGACCGGTAAAGCGGGGTCATATCAAAATTTGTCATGTTCATCTCCTTCGTTGAAGCAAGATAGCCGAGCCGATCCCTAGGGCATTCGCCCGGCGGGGGTTTTCACGAAGGCACCATTGCCACGTGATACCCGAAAGGTGGGAAGAAATGCCTTGGCTTCAAGGTCTTGAAATTGAGTAAAAAATTCCTAAAGACTTTATTAAGACACCAGAAACTAAAGTCCGGCC
Organism: uncultured Rhodobiaceae bacterium; assembly: GCA_913020275.1. GTDB lineage: Bacteria > Pseudomonadota > Alphaproteobacteria > RS24 > RS24 > UBA7378. Next base: position 740 of record CAJWBV010000018.1, on the reverse strand, counting down.
CACAGCATCCAGCCAATACCGGCCGGGGCAATAATCCGAGCTGACCACAGCCAGACGGTGAAAATCATCTGCGAACTGCCCATCGCCGCGCGTATCAGTTCAACTGGCGCGACCCAGCTTGCGAAAGTGACAACACCCAGCCCGCAAATCGGCATGACAAGGGCTGTGACCAGATAATCTTTCACATCAAAAAGCGTTTTACCGGCCAACATGCCGCTTTCGAAAAGGTATAGCTCTGACCAGATATTGAACGAAAATATGCTTGCCAATCCAACTGCAAATGACAGCGTCAACATGATAATGGCCGCTTTGAGGCGCGACAGGCTAAACGTATTTTCGGCCCAGCGAATAATAACCTCAGACAGCGACAGGCCCGATGTCAGAGCCGCGAAAAATACCAATGTAAAGAAAATAACCGCAAGAATACTACCGCCCGGCATTTGTGAAAATGCCAGTGGCAGGGTGGTGAAAATCAGACCCGGCCCACCGGTCGGGTCCAGACCTTCGCCGAAAACAATCGCAAAAACACCAATGCCGGCAATCAGGGCAATAATTGTGTCGGCACTGCCGATAGTGATGGCCGCTTTTGCGAGGTCAATCTGGCGGTCGAGATATGCGCCATAGGTTATCAGCATGGCTGCCCCGACACCGACCGAGAAGAACCCGTGCCCGACAGCCGACTGAATGGTTTCCGGGGTAATTTTGCTGAAATCGGGCGTGAACAGAAAAGTCAGCGCAGC
>CAJWBV010000017.1 GCA_913020275.1 uncultured Rhodobiaceae bacterium | reverse complement strand
CATGCTATGGGCGATGCGGAGCTGGCGAGCCAATTTGCGCACGATGTTGTGTTGCTCAAACAATCCGGCGTCAATCCGGTTATTGTGCATGGCGGCGGCCCACAAATTGCATCCATGCTTGAACGGCTAAATATCAAAAGCCGTTTCTCCGGCGGCTTGCGGGTGACAGATGCCGAGACTATCGAAGTTGTGGAAATGGTTCTGGCAGGCGCGATCAACAAGCAGATTGTCACTGCGCTCAATCAAGCCGGAGGCCGCGCGGTCGGATTGTCGGGCAAAGATGGCGATCTGATCATTGCCAGCAAAACGCGGGCCCGCAAACGCGCCGCACAGTCAAATGTCGAAAAAGCGGTCAATCTGGGCTTTGTCGGCACGCCGAAGAAAATCAATACGGACATTCTCGACACCATGCTGGCCTCGGACATTATTCCGGTCATTGCCCCCATCGCCACCTCGGAAAAAGGCCAGACCCTAAACGTCAATGCCGATGTTGCCGCGGGCGCGCTGGCCGGCGCGCTGAAGGCCGAGCGTTTGTTAATGCTGACGGATGTGAAAGGCGTGCTGGATGCCAAGGGCAAAATTATTCCGCGCCTGTCGCAGGCACGCGCACGCACGCTGATCCGCAATGGCACGGCAAAAGACGGCATGATTCCGAAATTGGAAACCGCCACCGCCGCGGTTAAAAACGGCGTGAATGCAACCGTCATACTGGATGGCCGCGTCCCCCATGCCATTTTGCTCGAACTTTTCACCGAGCTGGGCGCCGGCACATTAATCGAATAGGACGTCAGGTGGTATTTCGCATCGCCCGAAAATTTGGCTTGATGGCACAATATGCACCCAGTTCTGGGGTGGGGCCATGTCTGGCAGCGGCGATAATGGGCCTTGCCTTGCTCACACCGGCGCCCGCGCAAGCCAAATTGCGGCTGTGCAATGAAACCAGCTATGTGCTTTCCGTTGCAACCGCGTTTCAGCTTGGCTTGGCAAGCAAAACCGAAGGGTGGCAGTCGGTTTTGCCCGGTTCCTGCAAAACGGCGTTGAAAAATATTCCCGACGGGGCGGGTGCATTTGTGCATGCCGTATCGCACACGGCGCACAGCGCCGACAAGCTGGTGTTTGACGGCAGTGAGCGGTTTTGCATCGGCCCGCGCGGGCGCCGCTTCACGATTGAGGGCCGCCGCGAATGCCGCAAGCGCGGATATGTCTCGGCGAATTTCGCGCCGGTTGACATGGATGCGTCGCGCCCGACCGTCACCTTCACCGAAGACGATAATTTCGGCCGGCTGGCAGTGATGGCCGGCATTCAGCGCCTGCTGGGAGATATCGGCTATGAGACCGGCACGATTGACGGGTTTGGTGGGGTACGCACGCGCGAGGCAATTTCGGCGTTCAAACTGCGTTACCAAATACGCGGCAATACCAGCAATGCCGACCTGCTGAAGAAACTTCTCGACACCACCGCCGAACAATCCGAAGAGCGCGGGCTGATCTTGTGCAACAAAACCGATTATCTCGTTTGGGCGGCGACCGGCATTGTGCGCGAAGACAGTTTTGAAAGCCGCGGCTGGCACCGCATTGATGCCAAGGACTGCGCACAAGTCATCAACAGCAATCTCGACGACAAATATTATTTCTACTATGCCGAAGCGGTGACCGACACCGGACGCCAGGCCGTGCGCGCCGGGCGGCCTGTTTTGTGGCAGGGTGATTTCACCATGTGCACCAAATCCACCCGCTTTGTAATCAATAATCGCGAAGACTGTCAGGCGCGCGGGCTGGATACGGCCAAGTTTCGCCGTATCGACACCGGCACGGCGCGCAAATGGCGCGTTAATCTGGACTGACAACGCATGGAAAAATTTTCCGACATTGACGCTTGGGTCTTTGACCTCGACAACACATTATATCCTGCCCAGCACAATCTGTTTGCCCAGGTCGACAAGCGCATGACGGCGTTCATTCAAGACGCTCTGTCGGTGTCGCGCGAGGAAGCCTATCGCCTGCAAAAAGATTATTTGCGCGATTACGGCACCACATTGGCCGGGTTGATGAACCGGCACAATATGACGCCCGATGCATTTCTTGATTTTGTGCACGATATTGATGTCAGCGTGTTGTCCCCCGACCCCGCCTTGCGGGACATGATTGACGCCCTGCCCGGACGCAAATTTATTTTCACAAACGGCACGCAAGATCACGCGACCCGCGTCGCCACACGGCTGGGCATCAGTGATCTGTTTCACGATATTTTTGACATTGTCAGCGCAAATTATGTGCCCAAACCCAATGCGCAGATTTATCCGGACATGCTCGCGCAGTTTGGCATTGAAGCCGGACGCAGTGCGTTTTTCGAAGACATGGCCCGCAATCTGCCGCCGGCACGCGCGCTCGGCATGACCACGGTTTTACTGCGCGAACCCGACACGCCCGATTATGGCGGGCCGGTGGGGGACGAACATATCGACCATCATGCGCCCAATGTGAAAGACATACTCGCACGCATTCTTGACCATCTGGGCGGTTAAAACGCGCAATGCGTTGACTTGCCGCCTTGGGCTGGTAAGTATCGCGTGATAAAAATAGCCAAATTTCGGAGCACAGCGATGAAGCTTGAAGAACTGGAACACACAATCGACGCCGCTTTTGAAGATGCCGGTGCGCTGACGCCCGACACACAAGGCGACATTCGCGACGCCGTTGACGCCGCGCTTGACCTGTTGGATGCAGGCACGGCGCGCGTAGCCGAAAAAATCGGTGATGACTGGCACGTCAATCAATGGCTCAAAAAGGCCGTTTTATTGTCTTTCCGGTTGAACGCGATGACTACCATCTCCGCCGGCCCGGGCGATGCAAGCTGGTGGGATAAAGTGCCGTCCAAATTTGACGGATGGGACAGCGCGCGCTTTACCGAAACCGGTTTTCGCGCTGTGCCAAACTGCGTGGTACGCCGCTCGGCCTATATTGCGCCGGGCGTAGTTTTGATGCCGAGTTTTGTCAATCTGGGTGCCTATGTCGACAGCGGCACCATGGTCGACACCTGGGCAACCGTCGGCTCATGCGCGCAAATCGGCAAAAATGTTCATATTTCGGGCGGTGCCGGTATTGGCGGCGTTCTGGAACCTTTGCAGGCCAATCCGGTGATTGTGGAAGATGGCTGCTTCATTGGCGCGCGCTCCGAGGTTGCCGAGGGTGTGATTGTGCGCGAGGGCGCGGTTTTGTCGATGGGGGTTTTTATCACCTCTTCGACAAAAATTGTCGACCGCGCCACAGGGGAAATCCATCGCGGCGAAGTGCCGGCCTATTCGGTCGTAGTGCCCGGCTCATTGCCCGGTGGCCACGACCAGCCTGCACTGTCTTGTGCTGTTATCGTTAAAACCGTCGACGCGCAAACACGCGCAAAAACCTCCGTCAACGATCTTTTGCGGGACTGATATGACCCTCGATCCCGTCCAGCTTGCCGCCGACCTCATCCGGTGCCCGTCCATCACCCCGGAAGATGCCGGCGCGCTCGACGTGCTGCAGGGCGCGCTGGAAGCTCTGGGCTTTACCTGCACGCGCCTGCCCTTTGAAGAAGACGGCACAGCGCCAGTCGACAATCTTTATGCGCGGCTGGGCGACGCTGCACCGAATTTCTGTTTTGCCGGCCATACAGATGTTGTGCCCGTTGGAGCGCAAGGCGACTGGCAGGTCGACCCCTTTGCCGGCACGCAAAAAGACGGGTTTTTATGGGGGCGCGGTGCGGCCGACATGAAAGGTGCAATTGCGGCTTTTGTCAGTGCGGTGAGTGCGCATCTTGAAGACGGTCGCAACATAAACGGCTCAATAAGTCTGCTGATTACCGGCGATGAAGAAGGCCCGTCGGTCAACGGCACACGAAAAATGCTCGACTGGTTAAAATCGCACGGCGAGGTGATCGATGATTGCGTCGTCGGTGAGCCGACTAATCCCGACCAGCTTGGCGACATGATCAAAATCGGGCGGCGCGGCAGCGTTAACGGCGTCATTACCGTGAACGGCGCGCAAGGCCATGTAGCTTACCCGCATCTCGCTGCCAATCCGGTGCCGCAACTGGCCGCCATGGTCAATCATTTGTCGCAATCATCGCTTGATGCCGGCACCGAGCATTTTCAGCCGTCCAATCTGGAAATCACCAGCTTCGATGTCGGCAATGCGACCACCAATGTCATTCCGGCGCAAGCCATAGCGCGGTTCAACATCAGATATAATGATAACTGGCAGGCCGATACCATTTCGAGCTGGATACGCGCGCGGCTTGACGAAAGCGCCGGTGACAGCGGCTACGAACTTGCGCTTGAGCATACCGGCGATTGTTTTCTGACAGCGCCCAACAGCTTCGTCGAAAGCCTGAGCGCCGCCGTGCAGTCAGTGACGGGCAACCGGCCCGAATTGTCCACAAGCGGCGGCACATCCGATGCCCGCTTTATCAAGGATGCCGCTCGTGTGGTTGAATTTGGTCTGGTCGGCAAGACAATGCATAAGGTCGATGAGCGCGTGCGGACTGACGACATCCGACAACTTGCTGAGATTTATAGGCGCCTGCTGGACGCCTATTTTTCCTGAGACTTGTTTTCTCGAGGTTCGGCGAGCATCTCTTCGGGATAATCCACCGACATGAAGGTCAGCCCGTGCGCAGGCGCAACCGGCGCGCAAGCCCGCCGGTCGGTTGCCTCCAGAGCGGCTTTCATATCCTCCGGCAGCCATTTTCCCTGCCCGACAAGTTTGAGCGCACCGGCCATTGAGCGCACCTGACTGTGCAGGAACGAGCGCGCCCGCGCCACAATGTCTATGCCCTCATCTCCGCCCGACACATCCAGCACATCGAGCGTGCGGACGGGTGAGTTTGCCTGACACTGGCTGGCCCGAAAGGTCGAGAAATCATGCTTGCCGAGCAAATATTGGCTGGCTTCCCGCATGGCCGCGACATCGAGCGGTTGCGGCACCCACCATGCCTGATCGCGCGCCAGCACCACCGGCGCGCGCTGCGATATGATGCGATAGCGATAATGACGCGCGAGCGCGGAAAACCGCGCGTCAAAATCGGCACGCGCATAATGGGCTGCGCGAACCGCCACCGGCGACGGGCGGAGGTGAAAATTTATCCCGTCGCGCACCCGGTCCGGCTGCGGCGCAGTATCCAAATCAATATGAGCCACCTGCCCGCGCGCATGCACACCGGAGTCCGTGCGCCCCGCCCCATAAACCGTAACTGTTTCACCGCAAAATGAGGCGATGGCATGCTGCAACGCATCCTGCACGGCGCGTCCGTCGGCCTGGCTTTGCCACCCGCAAAATTCGGCACCGTCATATTCGATGATCAAACGATAACGCATGGCCTAGAGCTGCTGTCCCGGCACAAGCAAGCCACCATTCATGAAATCCGTGCCGTCCATAGCCGCTTTGCCTGCCCGTTGCACGCGGTCGAGGCGCACCCCGCCTTTGCCACATGCAATGACCGGCGCGTCCGTCACGACCTGACCGGCGGAACCTTCCACATCAACAGGCGTTGCGCCAAGCACTTTGACGCGCGTGCCGTCCACCTCAAACCAAGCGCCCGGAAATGGCGACAGGCCGCGAATATGGCAGTCAACCTCATACGCCGGCCGCGTCCAATCAATGCGCGCCTCGGCCTTGTCAATTTTATCGGCATAGCAAACCCCGTCATCGGGCTGCGGCACGGGCGTTAGTTCACCTGCGCGCGCCATTGCTTCGGTAATACCCGTCGCCCCCAAATCGGCAAGCCGCGCATGCAGGCTTTCGCTCGTATCACTGGCGGTGATCGGCGTTTCAAGGGTTTCAAGAACGGGGCCCGTATCCAGCCCCGCCTCCATTTGCATGATGGCGATGCCGGTTTTCGTGTCGCCCGCCATAATCGCGCGCTGAACAGGCGCGGCACCGCGCCAGCGCGGTAGCAAGGACGCATGAATGTTCCAGCACCCCAAACGCGGTGCCGCCAAAATAACCTGCGGCAAAATCAGACCATAGGCGACGACAACCGCAAGATCGCAGTCCAGTGCGGCGAAGGCCCCAACGGTTTCGGGCGATTTGAAATTTTGCGGGGCATGTACCTCCAAACCCAATTCATCAGCGGCGCTTTGAACGGGCGAAGGCGTTTGCTTCATGCCGCGGCCCGAAGCGGCGGGCGGGCGGGTATAGACGCGCAAGACTTCGTGTCCGGCGCCATGAATCGCGCGCAACGCCGGAACCGAAAATGCCGGTGTTCCCATGAAGACGACACGCATGGGCGACCCTATTCGGCGCGCGCCGTGTCGCGCTCGGCTTTGGCGATTTTTTTCAAAACCATTTGGCGTTTCAGCCGCGACAGGCGGTCGAGGAAAACAATGCCTTCCAAATGATCCATCTCGTGTTGAATGCAGGTTGCCAACAAGCCGTCGCACGCCAATTCCTGCGCCTTGCCGTCATAATCAAGAAAGGCAACGCGGCATTGGGCTGGACGCGCGACATCATCGTAAAAACCGGGTACAGACAGGCAGCCCTCCTGATAATTGCTCGTTTCTTCCGACGCCCAGACAATTTCGGGATTTACGAAAAAGCGCGGGCCCGTTTCGCCCGTATCGGCTTCTTCCGGATCGTCCTCCGTCGCACCATGCCACTGCTCGCGCCGACTGATATCCATCACGATCACGCGGTCTGCCACGCCCACCTGAATGGCCGCCAGACCAATGCCATTGGCGTCATACATGGTATCCAGCATGTCATCCATCAAGGCGCGCGTGTCGTCGGTTACTTCCGCAACGGGTTGCGAAACGGTTTTCAGCCGCTTGTCCGGCACTTCGATAATCGGTCGAATTGTCATGACTTTGAGATAAGCCCTGCGGCGGCACGCGTCAAGCGAACGCACGAATCGGATAGACTGGGGGCATGCTTGAAAATGCTCTGTTTTTGGGATTACTGATCGGCGCATGTTTCGGTCTGGTAGTGGCGGTGCTGGCCTTGCGCTTGCGTGCGCGCGACACGCAAGACACCGCGCCGGACACTGACCCCATGATGGAAAAAATCACCGAAACCGTGGCACAAATGGCCCGCGCGCAATCGGAGCTGACGGGTCGGCTGGACGGCATGGCCGCCGCGCAGGAAACCGCGCGCGGCGAACTGACCCGCACATTAACCGAGCAATTGGCCACTGTTTCCAAAACCGTGGCCGACAATCTGAAAGATACCGGCGAGCGTACCACGCGCACGCTGGGTGATTTGGGTCAACGCCTGTCGCTGATCGACAAGGCACAACAGGAAATTACCGCCCTGTCGGGCCAGGTGGTCGAATTGCAGCAAATCCTCGACAACAAACAGGCGCGCGGCGCATTTGGCGAGGCGCAACTGGCCGATATTGTGCGCGACGGGCTGCCCGAAACCGCTTATGCGTTTCAGCACACGCTGTCGAACGGGCGGCGCGCCGACTGTCTCATCCGCCTGCCAAACCCGCCGGGGCCGGTGGTGGTGGACAGCAAATTTCCGCTTGAGGCCTATCAGCGTTGGCGCGGGGCGGAAAGTGACGAGGCGGCGCGGACCGCGCTTGCCGCCTTGCGTACCGACACCCAGAAGCACGCCACCGACATTGCCGAACGCTATATTATTCCGGGCGAAACGGCGGATGCGGCACTGATGTTTTTGCCCTCGGAAAGTGTGTTTTCCGAATTGCACAGCCGCTTGCCCGATCTGGTGGAAAAATGCCGCGCCATGCGCGTCTATCCGGTTTCGCCCAACACGATGGCACTGACGCTCAACACCGTGCGCGCGATTATGCGCGACGTTAAAATGCGCGAACAGGCGGGCCTCATCCAGAATGAAGTGCGCGTTTTGATGGAAGATGTGTCGCGCCTCAATGACCGCATTGGCAAGCTGCGCACGCATTTCGGGCAGGCCGAAAAAGACATTGAATTGATCGAGACATCGGGGCGCAAAATCACATCCCGCGGCGAGCGCATTACCGGCGTCGAACTGGAAGACAAAACGGAAGACGGGCAAAAAAATGAGCTTAATCTGCCCGACCCCTCGGACGGTTAATCCATCGCACGAAAAATTCAGGTTCTATGTCTCGCGGCGCGAGCGCATGGCCGCGATCAGCGTGCCATCGTCGAGATAGTCGAGCTCACCGCCAACCGGCACGCCATGAGCCAGCCGCGTGATGGTAAGCGACAAGGGTGCAAGCATGTCGGAAATATAATGCGCGGTTGTTTGCCCCTCGACCGTGGCGTTGGTTGCCAGAATAACCTCGCGCACGCCGTCGGCTTTGCAGCGCGCCTGCAGGCCGGCAAGGTTCAACTCCTCCGGCCCGATACCGTCCAGGGCCGACAGCGTGCCGCCCAGCACATGATAGCGCCCGTTCAGGGCTTTGGCACGCTCAAGCGCCCACAGATCGCCGACATCTTCCACCACGCAGATAACCGAACCGTCGCGGCGCGGGTCGGTGCAAATGGCGCACGGGTCTTGCGTGTCGATATTGCCGCAAATATTGCAGGTTTTTATGGTATCGCGCGCAGCCGCCAATGCTGCCGTCAACGGGTCGAGCAGCGCCTCGCGACGGCGCATCAGGGTCAAAACGGCGCGGCGCGCCGAACGCGGCCCAAGCCCGGGCAGGCGCGCTAGATATTTCACCAACTCCTCAATCTCGTCACCCGCCATGGCTTATGCGTCTTCTCCGCCAATATCAGTATCGCCGCCGGCATCGGTGTCGGCCGGCGACAAAGCCGGCGCATCAAGCTCGGTTATCGCCTCGATACGGGCATCGGGAAACACATCAAGCGCGGCCTTGACCAGAGGATCTGCCATTGCCGCCTCGTGGCGAATATCCGCCGCCGTCTGGCGACGCGACGCAATTGTTTGGTCGCCGGTTTCTGATGAAAGGGAAACCATCCAGTTCTGCCCTGTCCATTCGCGCAGCTTGCGGGTCAGGTCTTGGGCAATATTAGCCTGCTCACCGGCGAGGCGAATTTCAAGCCGACCACCCTTATCGGCCTGCGCCGCCTCAAAATGCACCAAATGTACCCCGTGTTCGAGCGCGTGTTTCAGGCCCAGATCGCGTTTTTCGCTGACCAGTTCCAAAAGCGCCTCAAAGCTCTCAAGCAGCCGGATTTGCGCGGCTGGCTGAGAGGCAGCCGATGCGGGACTCACCGCCGCTGCCTGTTCCGGAACAGCCCCCAGCGCAACCGGTGAAGCCGAACCCCTTGAAGAAGACGAAGCCGAAGGCGCAGGCGTTGGTGCTGAAGGTGGTGAAGATGCGGGCGCTGGCGATGCAGAGGCCGGGGGTGTCGGCGCGGGCTTTGCGCTTTCATATTGGCGCACCAATTCATCCGGCGTCGGTGTGTCGGCCATATGCGCCAGACGAATCAAAATCATTTCCGCCGCAGCGCGGGTATTGAAAGCGGTTTGCGTTTCCGCATGGCCTTTCAATAAAACTTGCCACGCCCGCGACAGCACCCGTGTTGACAGCATTTCCGCCGCCGAGCGACCGCGCGCGCGCGCGCTTTGCGAAAAGCTCACATCTTCATCAGCACCGGGAACATATTTCAGCCGCGTGATCCAATGCGTCAACTCGGCAAGATCGGCAATGATGACGGCAGGGTCAGCGCCAAGTTCATATTGTGCCTGAAATTCTGCCAGTGCTTCCGGTAATTTGCCGCTCATGAGCATTTCGAACAAGTCAAACACCCGCCCTCGATCGGACAGCCCCAAAA
>CAJWBV010000016.1 GCA_913020275.1 uncultured Rhodobiaceae bacterium | reverse complement strand
GTCGTATGTATGATTGCCATATCCGGTTTCTCCTGCGTTTTGGTTCTGTTCAAAATCTAGGTGTTCGCAGGGCAATTTTCAAGCAAGCGTAAAAGCACCCATGCGAATGTCTTCAAGCGCGGCATCGAGGTCTGACGCCGCCAATTGGTCCAGCCGCGCAATTTGTGTCCAGACAATGCCGCATGTGATTTTCTTGTCGGGCTTGGCACGGGCGACCAGGTCACGATAGACCGCCATCTGCATCATAAGCGCGGGCCCAATATCGCCGCTTGCATCGGGCGTGCCGGTTTTGAAATCAATCAGCATAATTTCGTCTTCGTTCTCGATATAGCGGTCAACCCGCCCGCTCAATGCGAGTTTTTGCCCGTCGTGCAATGCAAGCTGGCCGACCAGCGCAATTTCAGCGCGCGCCGGAGCGGCAAAAACCGGCGCCATATCGGGGTGTTCCAGCACGCCAAGCGCGGCCGCGCAAATTGCTTCGCAATCGGCTGCGGAAACGCCCGCGTGAAAGCGCGCCATATAGGTTTGCGCAGCCGCTTCGCGCGCGTGCCTTGGCAGACTCGGCAGTTTTTCCAACAGCGCGTGCACATGGGTTCCAAACACCCGCGCATCCAGCCCGCCTGTTGGTTTTTCATCCGGTTTTTCTTCCTGTGTTTTGGACGCTGCGGGTGCGAGCGGGCGCAATTGCGAGGGCGATATTTTTTTCACCGCCGAGGGCCCGCGCGCGGCCGGTATGCGCGCCCATGCGGGCACATCCGGCGATTGCGTGGGCGGTTCACTCGGCGCATTGCGTTGCGGGCCTGCGCGGGCCTCATCGCCCAGCGACCAAATCGTGCGCCCGTCCGCATCTTGGCTTTTATTGTCATCTGTTCCCAAACTTGCGTGCAAATAGGCATACCAGGTTTCGGCAGATGGCGGCGTGCCGCGCTTGTTCAAATAGCCCCCGACATAGAGGCGGTCGCGCGCGCGGGTCATGGCGACATAGAGCAGGCGGCGTGATTCTTCGAGGTTATCAGCATCAAGACGGTCTTGCAGTTCTTTGCCATATTCATCGCGCATATCGGCATTGGCGCGCCACAGCACATCGCCGTCAGCGGCAAAATAGAGCCCGGCACTTTGCGGCCGATGCCCCACCGGATTGGCGCAAGTATCCGGCAAAAACACAATTGGCGCTTCCAGCCCCTTGGCCCCGTGCACCGTCATCACCCGCACGGCGTGGGTTTGCACATCCATATCGCGCTTGAGGCTTTGTTCGCCTTGCGCCAGCCAGTGCAAAAAACCCTGAAGCGAGGGCACCTGCTGGCTTTCATAGGCGAGCGCAAGGTTCAGCAATTCGCCGATCGGGTCGTTAATCTCAACGCCAAGGCGCGCGCTCAGTGCCGCATGCGCGCCCTGCTCGCTCAAAAACCGCGCAAAATAATCATAAGGCGGCAAATAATCCGCCTCGCGGCGCAACCAGTCGAGCCGCTGGCGCGCGGCGCGCAAAACAGGCGCGGCATTTTCACTGTCAGATGCTGCAACCAGCGACCGCCACAAACTGCCCGACCGCCCATGCGCGAGAGCAAACAGATCATGCTCGCCGACCCCGCCAAGCGGTGAACGCAGAAAACAGGCCAGCGCCAAATCATCATCGCTGTTAAGGGCAAATTCTGCGCCCGCCAGCAAATCTTTCACCGCGATTTGCGCCATAACATTCATGCGGTCGGCACCGGCCACCTCAATGGGCGGGGTCTCCTGTTTGAGGGCGCGTATCATGTCTTCGACAAAAGCATCGCGGCGGCGCACAAGGATTAAAATGTCGCCGGGCGTCACCTGACTGTCGGGTGCATTAATCAGGCCGGAAATTTTAGCGGCAATGCGTCGGGCAAGTTTGCGGCGCGCGGTTTCATCCGGCATCGCATCGGGCACCTCCCATATTTGCAAATCCGTATCGGGCGTCTCCACGGCTTCGGGTTCCCACAGCTCGACATAGCCGGCGTCTTTCAGGCGGTGGGGAATGTGGTGAACCGGCGTGCCAGCGGCCATCAGCCCCTCGGCGCGGGCGGGTTCGGCAAACACCAAATCCACCGCGGCCAGAATTTCGGGCGCAGACCGGCGCGACTCGATCAACGGCACAAAATTCATCGTGCCGCCCGCGGCCTCTGTTTTCTCGGCGAAATGGGCGCGCATTTTTTCAAACCCTGCCGGGTCAGCCCCCTGAAAACTGTAGATCGACTGCTTTTCATCGCCGACGGCGAACACGGTTCGGGGTTCGGCATGGGCGGCATCACCGGCAAAAAACTCCTCCGCCAGAGCAGCGATAACCTGCCATTGGGCCGGACTGGTGTCTTGGGCTTCGTCCACCAGAATATGCTCAAGCCCGCGGTCGATTTTGAACAAAACCCATTGGGTCGCAGAGCGCGAATTGAGCAGCCGGTTGGTGCAGACAATCAGGTCGTCATAATCGAGCACGCCAAGGCGGGTTTTTGCCGTCTCGTAAGCGGTGATGAGGTCAGCCGCAAAGCGGTAAATGTCGCCCGTCAGCGCCAGCGCCTGCGCCGCGTTCAGGCGATTGCGCAATACCGCGATATCGTCGGCCTGATGTATCAACGCCTCGGCGACGGACGCGTGAGCGCCCGCAAATGCGGCTGTTACAAGCCGCGCACGCGGGTTTCCTTCTTTGGTCATGAAAACGCTCTCAAGAAACGGCCAAGCGCTGGCATGCGCGCCGCCGCGGGCGCGTTCGGCCCAGCTTTCCAGGCGTTCGCCTTGCGCGCGATCCGATTTGGCCGAGGCTTGCGACAATGCCTGAATAAGGGGTGTCACGTCCGGCAGATAGGCTTCGGCATGGGCGCGCAAAAGCGCTTCTAAATCAAAAGCCCAATCCGGCAAATCCATCGACCGGGCAATATTTTCAAGCCGCGCCTCTATCGCGTCATTGGCGGGAAACTTGTCGCGATGATTGAGAATATCCCCCGCCAGACGCGCCATGGCATCTTCGGCGAGATGGCGCGTGAGCCGCGCAATCGAGGCGCGCCGCTCCGGATCGTCGGTATTGATCTGGGCACGCACGAGATCGGCCTGCATCGCGCGCGCCTGCTGCTCGTCCAACAATTTGAACTGGGGCGACAGGCCGGCCTCAATCGGGAAGCGTTTGAGAACGGATTCACAAAATCCGTGAATGGTCTGAATACGCAACCCCCCCGGTGTTTCCAGCGCGCGGGCAAACAGCGTTCGCGCCAGCCGCAAGTTTTGCGCGTCCGGCGTCATTTCAAGGCGCGCTTCGATTTCCGCGGCCAGTTTCGCATCCGACATGAGCGTCCAGTCAGACAAAAGCGCAAACAGGCGCTCTTGCATTTCAGCCGCTGCGCTGCGTGTATAGGTCAGACACAGAAGTTTTTCCGGTGCCACGCCGGAAAGCATCAGCGCCACCAGCCGCGTTACCAGCACGTATGTTTTGCCCGAACCCGCATTGGCACTCACCCAAGCCGAAGCGGAGGCTTGCGCGACCGCCTTCATGCGTCTTCTCCGCCACGCAAATTGGCGCGCCATTCATCAACGCGGGCAAGGTGGTCATAGCGGCTTTCAAAATTGATCAAATTGGGCCGGGCTTGTGAAATATACGGCTTGTCCGCATCGCGATAGGCGGCGATGAGGTTTTCAACGCTTTCAAGGGTTGCGCCAAACAAACCGGCTTCGAGCTTGACGGCGCGCGCCCGCCCCGGCGGATAGCGGCCCGACAATTGCAGATATTCAACATCCGAAACCTCACCGGCGCGCACCCCTTCGCCGGCAAAGGCGCCGCGCTCGGCCATGGCCGCCTCAAGGGTCATCTGAACCGCAATATGATTGTTGATCGCGCGCTGGGTCGGCGGCTGGCCGGTTTTATAATCAATAATCCGGTAAGTGCCGTCGGCGCGTTTGTCGATACGATCGGCCTTGGCGGTCAGCGTGAAGGGTGCGCCGGCAATGTCCCAGCATAATTGGCCTTGAGCCTCGACCCACACCTGGGTCGCCTGATATTCGCGGTCGCGCTCATAAGTGCCGAACCAGTCGGCCAGCGCGAGCAGGCGCGCGCGCCAGAAATCCAGAACCATCGCCCCGCCAGGCATTTCTCCGGCTAGTTTTTCCGCCGTTTGCATCATCGCATCGGGCATATCCTCGGGAAAGCTGCCGCCATTATTGCGCACCAGATTTTCAAAGATAGCGTGCAAAAATGTGCCGCGATGGGTTGCCAGAAGCGGGCCGTCCACCGGCTCCCATTCACGCAAGCCCAACACTTTTCGGGCATAAAGCGCATAAGGGTCGCGGATCAGCGTTTCGATTTGCGTCACGGATAATTGCGCGGGTCGCGCCGACACAGGCGGTGCATATTGTGCGCGCGCAACAGGTTGCGGCGCATTCGGGCCCGTGTCGAGCGCTGTCCAGATTTCCAGAAGCCTGCTTCCTTCATCGCGCGGCAGTTTTCCGCACAAAGTCTAATGCGCCGCAACCACCGCGCGGCGACCGTCGGCGTGCCGTCTATTTTACCGGCGCGCGTCAACAATACTCTGGGGCCGCTGGCAGCCTGCACAAAATCATGTGCAGCCTGTCCTATTCTGCGTTCGGGCGCAGACAGACCCAATTGCGCCCGCATCGGGCGCGACAGCCAAGGTCCGGTTTCCGGCAGTTTGGGCCAATCGCCCTCATTCAGCCCGCCCAGCACCATCAGATCGGCCTGCATCAGACGCGCTTCCAGCAGGCCCCAGATAAACAGCCTGCTTTCGCCCGGCGGTCGGTCGCGCACCACAGGACGCGCAACCCACAAATCGAACAGAGCCGGCCAGTCTTGGTGCGGAATGGCCACGCAAAGGCCCGCATGTTCTCGCAAGCCCTCGAAAAATGCGGCAATGTCTGCGCCATGCGGGTCGACTTCCAGAACCCTATCGGCGGGCGTATCGGGCCGAACCATTAAAGCGCGACACGTTGCCTCCAGCGCATCAAGGCGCGCATCAAGCGCCGCCGGGTCAGGCAGGTCAACAAGCGGCTGCACAGCGCGCTCAAGCTCTGCCAACAGGACGCGGGGCCTCGCATCACTGACTTTGTCTCTATCCATCAGTGCCTGTAAGCCCTCCAGTCCACCGCCCGGGCGCGGCCCCCTTAAAAATTTGCGCTCGAGCTGGCGCACATCTCCCAACAACGCCCCCCGCGTGCGCCCCAGACAGGTCAGCGGGTGCTTGAGTACGGCCAAGAGTGGCACAGGCGCGAAATTGCGGACACACATGTCATTCACAAGCCGCATGAATTGCGCCAGCGGCGTGTTGGCAAGCGCGCGACCGGCGGAATCATCAACCTCTATATTCCAGCGCCGCAACTCGACCGCGACACGCCGCGCCAGCCGTCGGTCCGGTGTCACCAGCGCCGCAGTTTTTGAAGGCGTTTCCAGCACACCGCGCATGGCCAGCGCAATGGCACCGGCCTCGGCGCGCGGGTCGGGGGCCTCAAGCAGGGTCATACCGGACATGTCTTGGGTCGCGTCGGGTGGGGTATCGGCTTTTTCTGACGCCCACTCCGCCGTTAAAGGCACCGGATTGAGCGCGGTCAAAATATGACGTGTTCGCGCCGATGCCGGTTGACTGCCCGGCCAGTCGGCGACATCCCCCACCGACGCTTTCATCTCATGCAGCAGCGCTGCCAGAGCTGATTGTGGATGCGCCGCATCATGGCGCAATTGTTCATGCATGCCCGCGCGCATATGTGTGTCGAGCCCGGGCAACACAACACACCCTTCGGGCAAATGCGCCACGACCTTTAGCAATCGCGCCGTGGCGCGAATGGAACCCGTCGAACCGGCAGCGATGACGGCTTGGCTTGGCGGGGAGTTTTGCCAGCTATCGGCCAGCCGCGCCATCAGCCGGTTGCGGCGGTCTGTCGGGTCAAGGCGTTGCTGGCTTTCCAGATAAAGCGGCCATGATTGCGTGATAATCGACAAATGTTCCAGCGTTTGTTGCCAGTTATCGGCCAATTCGTCGGGCACAAGGTCGGACAATCCGGCCAGATCCACCTGTTCGTTCTGGGCATTGTCGAGCAGGGTTTCCAACTCCCGCGCCAATGCCGACATGCGCCCCGTATCGAGCTTCACCCCACCTGCATCGGCCCAGCGCGCGATCATATTCATCATCTGGAAATGGCGTTCCTGCGGTGCGATTTGGGGCGGCTCTTCCAGCGCATCGGCGCTCAGTTCACCCAGCATCGCGGTTTCATAGCCGGTTTCGGTAATGTCACCCAGCGTGGAAATTTCCGGCAGCAAAATCGCATCGCGCCCGCGCGCCCGGGCCAATTGCAAAAAAATGTCTGAAATTTCGCGCACCGCCCGACGCGTGGGCAAGAGCAGCAAAATATCTTCCAAGGCGCGGCCCGCAAAAAGCCGGTTGCGCGCCGCATCATCAATCAGCGTTGCGGCCAGCGTGCTTAGAAAATGCTGTCCGGGCGCGATGGTAAATAGGCGCGGGCTGGAAGAATCGGGCATTCGGCCATTATATCACAGCCGCCGGAGGCGCGTTCAATTGGAGAGGCCGGACGCCAGAACTTCTTGTGCCGCATGCACGCCTTCGGGCGTGCCGACATGCATCCATCGCCCGTCCAGTACCTCGCCATAAAGCCTGCCGGTCGCAGCGGCGCTGTCATAAATATGATTGAGGGAAAACGCGCCATTGGGTGTGGCCTCGAAAGCGGCAGGTGACAGAACCTGCACCCCGCCGAAAACAAAAGGCGCTTGCTCACCCTGCCGGCGCGTCAACCGGCCATCCGCATGTTGGTCAAAGTCGCCCTGCCCGTCATATCCGGTGCAGGCGGAAAGCGGAGCCAGCATCAGCAGGGCATCCATGCGCGCCGCATCAAAGCCCGCGCTTAACGCAGCCAGAATATCGGCATTTTCCTGCCAGAGAATATCCCCATTGCAGACGAGGAAAGGATCGGGCCCCAAAAGCGGCAAGGCTTTTTTGACCCCGCCACCGGTTTCCAACAACTCGGTCCGCTCGTCGGAATAGACGATTTCAGCGCCGTCGCGTTGTGCCAGATGATCGCTAATCCGCTCGGCTTTATGATGCAAATTGATAACAATGCGGGTCATACCGGCGTGTTCCAGCCGGTCGAGCAGGCGGTCAAGCAATGTCCGCCCGGCAATTTCCGTGAGGGGCTTTGGCGGGTCTTCGGCGCGCGCGCGCATGCGCGTTCCTAGTCCGGCTGCCAGTACCATGGCATGGGTTATCGGGGCCGACATCAGGCGGGCTCCTGCGGGTCATTCATCCGGGCGGCCCAATCGGGTGCATGGGTTTCCAGCCAACCGCGTACCGGGGCTGCCGCCTCATGCGCCAAATTGGTTTGCACATAATCCAAGATACGCGGCAAATGCGCCCGATATTGCGGCTTGTTATCGCGCAAGGCCAGACGGACAAATATGCCGGCAATTTTCAAATTGCGTTGCAGGCCCAATATGGCGAACGCTTCGCGAAATCGCCGCGCAGCACCCGTCTCGGTGTCAAAGCGCCGCCGCACATAATGGTTCAAACATCTGTCGAACACGGGCCGCGGTACGTCAATGCGCGCATCCTGCAACAATGAAACCACGTCATACGCCGGCGGGCCCGCCAGCGCGTCCTGCACGTCAATCACGCCGACGCGGTGACGCCCCTGCTTGTGCGGCTGCCACAAAAGGTTGACGCTGTGAAAATCGCGCAACACGCATACCGGCGGCGCGCTATCGCTGAGGCGTGCCAGCGCGCGCCACATATCCATCCATTGCTGGCGCGCTGGCTGGGCAATTTCAATGCCACGATCGGGCAGATACCAGTCCAGAAACAGGCCGGTTTCAACCGCCATCACATCGCTGTCATAGGCGCGGAGAAAATCGGGCGCGCCCATCCCGTGAAGGTGAATGAGCGTTTCAACCGCCTCCAGATAAAAAGCCGGCAAATCATCGTCATTTTCATGCGCCATCACCTCAAGCGTGCGGGTCCCAAGGTCTTCCAGCAGTACAAAGCCTTCTCCCTCGTCAGCCGAATAAATCTGCGGCACGCCGACCGCGTAATCGGCGAGATGGCGCGAAATTCGGCAATAGGCGTCGGCGGCCTCGGCCAAATGCGCACGCTTTGAATAGCTCTGCCCGTCAACCACCGGCGGCCCGTCGGGGCCTGCGTGCCAGTCCATCAGCACGGCGGTTTCGGGTTTCTTATTGGTTCGGTGCAGCCTCTCATAGCGGCGCGTTGAAGCATCACCGGCAATTTGACGGCGGGTGGCATTCTCGCCCGACCATTCGGCATTGGAAAGAAATGTCACAAGGCGGGTCTCGCGCGCATGGAGGGCGGCCAAGGGTTCAAGGCGCGCAGGTGTTTTCGCCGTGATGCGAAGCCGGCGTCGTTCGCTCGTTCCAATTTGTGAAATCGCGACGGTAAAATCTGGCCGCCGCAAAATATGGCTGCCAATTTCCGGCCATTCTACAAGCATGATGGGTTCTGTTTGGTCGCCTTTTTGATGGTCTGCCTGATGATCAGTCAGCCCCAACTCATACACCTCATCCGGCTGCGTTATGCGATAGAGATCTACGTGCAGGAGCGCGCCCTTCAGCGTATCGTAAGGTTGCACCAGCGTGAAACTGGGGCTGGGCACCACCGTATCCGGATCGTCCAGCGCCTGTATAAAGGCGCGCGCCAGCGTGGTCTTGCCCACGCCGAGGTCACCGGAAAGAAAGAAAAGATCTCCGCGCTGGCATATTTCGGCGAGCCAGCACGCGCATCTTTGCAACGCAAACTCATTGTCTGCGTCAATGACGAGATCGCTCTGATCGCCTGTATCCATGCAAATTGTTGTACTTTGCGCGAACCGGCGCGGCAAGCCGCCTTTAATAGCGATAATGTTCCGGCTTGAAGGGGCCCTGCTTGCCAACGCCGATATAATCGGCCTGTTCGGCGCTCAGTTCGGTTAATTTCGCACCGAGCTTGCCAAGGTGGAGGCGCGCAACTTTTTCGTCCAGATGCTTTGGCAATACGTAAACCTGGCGATCATATTTGTCGCCATTTTGCCAAAGTTCGATTTGCGCCAGCACCTGATTGGTGAACGACGCACTCATCACGAAACTCGGATGACCCGTGGCACAGCCCAGGTTCAACAGTCTGCCCTCGGCCAGCAGAATAATCCGCTTGCCGTCGGGAAATTCAATCTCGTCAACTTGCGGTTTGACATTGTGCCACTGATAATTTTTCAGCGCCGCAACCTGAATTTCGCTGTCGAAATGGCCGATATTGCCGACAATGGCGCGGTCTTTCATCTCGCGCATATGGTCAAGCGTGATGATGTCCATATTGCCGGTGGCGGTGATGAAAATATCGCCAATCGCGGCGGCGTCTTCCATCGTGGTCACCTCATAGCCCTCCATGGCCGCCTGCAGTGCACAAATCGGGTCAACTTCCGTCACCATCACACGTGCGCCTTGCGACCGCAGGCTTTCGGCCGAGCCTTTGCCGACATCGCCAAACCCGCAAACCACAGCGATTTTACCCGCCATCATCACATCAGTGGCGCGTTTCACGCCGTCAACAAGACTTTCGCGACAGCCATAAAGATTGTCGAATTTCGATTTGGTCACGCTGTCATTCACATTGATTGCGGGGATTTTCAGCGTGCCGTCCTTTGCCATTTCGTAAAGGCGAAGCACACCCGTTGTTGTTTCTTCCGACACGCCGACGCATTCGTCCAGCATTTCGGGATATTTTTCATGCGCCAGCTGGGTCAGGTCGCCGCCATCATCCAGCAGAATATTTGGCCGCCACCCGTCAGGGCCGGCCAGCGTCTGCTCGACGCACCACCAATATTCCTCTTCCGTTTCACCTTTCCAAGCATAAACAGGAATTCCAGCTTTTGCTATTGCT
>CAJWBV010000015.1 GCA_913020275.1 uncultured Rhodobiaceae bacterium | reverse complement strand
TATTGTGCGCGACGAGGCACATCTTCTGAACAATATTGGCGCAATGGAAGACCTTGAGCGCGTGCGGCTTCTGTTCGAAGACCTTGAACGCAAGGAAGAGCTGATAAGCCTCCTGTCAGAGGCCGAGGGCAGCGAGGGCGTGCGTATTTTCATCGGCTCGGAAACGCCGCTGTTTTCGCTGTCGGGCTCGTCGCTGATCATCAGTTCCTACCGCAACAGTGATGCACATATTGTCGGGGTTCTGGGCGTTATCGCGCCGACGCGCAGCAATTATGCACGCCTTATTCCAATGGTCGACCACACCGCGCAAGTGGTTACCAAATTGCTCAGTTGACCGCACGGGCAAAACCAGATTAGGAAGACATCATGACCGAAGATGAAAAAACCGAACCCACGGAAGAAACGGGCGCAGCGACCGACACGGCGGCTGACAGTACTGCTGCGCAAGCCCAAACAGAGGCAAAGGCCGATGCGGAGGCACCGGAAATAGAGGCACCGGAAACAGAGACGCCGGAAACAGAGACGGCCACAGAACAAAAAGACGGGCAGGACGCTGAGGCCGCTCCGTCGGTTGAAGACCGCCTTGCCGAGACCAATGACCAATTATTGCGGGCACTCGCCGAATTGGAAAACACGCGGCGGCGCGCCGATCGCGACCGGGCCGAGGCCCTCAAATACGGGGCCGCGAGCTTTGCCCGCGACATGCTGGGAGTTGCCGATAATTTACAGCGTGCGCTCAACGCCGTGGCCGAGCTGGATCAGGACACGTTGCCCGATGCCGCAAAATCCCTGCTCGAAGGTGTTGCCGCGACCGAACGCGACCTGATTGCAAGCATGGGCCGCCACAAAGTCAGCCCCGTGTCACCCATGGGTGAAAAATTTGACGCGAATATCCACGAAGCCATGTTTGAGGCACCGGGCACCGGCCAGCCTGCCGGCACGATTATCGAGGTCATTGAAACCGGCTATATGATGGATGAGCGCCTGTTGCGTCCAGCCAAAGTCGGCATTGCCAAAGATGAATAGAATTAAAGACCACTAATCTATTAAAAATAGCGCCTTAATCCGCGTCGGGCGGATTAACGCGCCGCAAGGTGAGATTCACCCGCCCGCCCGGGGCAAAGGGAGGGGTCTGCGCCAGGCATTGCGACGACCCGTGCAAAACGCGGTCAATGCCGTGAAAATTCAGGCGCGCGGGCCCGCCAAACACAAAAACATCGCCGCTGTGCAGGCGCATGGATCGGGTTTTGCCGCGCCGCTCTGCCCCGCCCATGCGAAACACCGCCGTATCGCCCAGCGAAATGGACACAACCGGCGCATCCAAAGCCAGCTCGTCGCGGTCCTGATGCAGGCCCATTTTGGCCTTGGGCGTGGCGTAATAGTTAATTAGACAACATTCGGGCGGTGCCGGATAGCCGGCCACATCATCCCATAAAGCCAGCAGTGCGGCGGGCAATTTAGGCCAGTTTTCGCCGGTTTCGGGGTGGTGCGGCTGATAGCGATAGCCGTCGCGATCCGATACCCAGCCCAGCTTTCCGGCATTGGTCATGGTGATTGACCATGGCTGGCCGGTGCGCGGCATACGCGGCACAAACAGGGGCGCGGCGGTGATAATCTGGCCGAGCGCCGCCAAAATTTCGGTTTGCGCGGTCGCATCCCAATAATTGCCATAATAAAACGTGCCCGGACCCAGCACATCTGCCACTTTACTTGCGCTCATGAATATTGTGCCTCCAGTCTTGCAGCGCCCACGTCTCATTCCTATATACATTTTTAGCTGGGGTTGGAAAGCCGCGCAGTGACACTGCATGCCGCCCTTAAGCCGGGTTTGTGATAGGATAAGCAGGAGAGCCGCAAAATGGGTAAGGTAATTGGAATTGACCTTGGCACGACCAATTCATGCGTGTCGGTTATGGATGGCAGCACGCCTAAAGTTATCGAAAATGCAGAAGGCGCGCGCACGACGCCGTCCATGGTGGCTTTCACGGACGAAAACGAACGCCTTATCGGACAACCGGCCAAACGTCAGGCCGTGACCAATCCACGCAATACACTGTTTGCCATCAAGCGCCTGATCGGGCGCACATTCAATGATCCGGCCACCAAAAAAGACATGGACATGGTGCCGTATGAAATTGTCGCCGCCGATAATGGCGATGCCTGGATCAATGCGGCGGATGAAAAATATTCGCCGTCACAAATTTCCGCCTTCATTTTGCAGAAAATGAAGGAAACGGCCGAAAGCTATCTTGGCGAAAAAGTCGAGCAGGCCGTTATCACCGTGCCCGCCTATTTCAACGACGCGCAACGCCAGGCCACCAAGGATGCCGGCAAAATTGCCGGCCTTGAGGTTTTGCGGATTATCAATGAGCCGACGGCGGCGTCGCTGGCCTATGGGCTGGACAAAAATGACGGCCAGACAATCGCGGTCTATGATTTGGGCGGTGGTACGTTTGATGTGTCAATTCTTGAGATTGGCGACGGCGTGTTCGAGGTCAAATCGACCAATGGCGACACATTCCTGGGCGGCGAAGACTTCGATATCGCACTTGTTGACCATCTGGCCGAGGAGTTTCAAAAGGAAAACGGCATTGATTTGCGTGGCGACAAGCTGGCGCTTCAGCGCCTGAAAGAGGCCGCCGAAAAGGCCAAAATTGAACTGTCTTCGTCGAGCCAGACAGAAGTGAACCTGCCCTTTATCACAGCCGATGCGTCGGGCCCGAAACATTTGAATCTCAAGCTGACGCGCGCAGCGTTTGAGGCAATGGTGGAAGAGCTGGTGCAACGCACGCGCAAAGCCTGCGAAGATGCGATGAAAGATGCCGGCATGGCGGCCAGCGAAATTGACGAGATCGTTCTGGTTGGCGGGCAGACGCGCATGCCGCGCATTCGTGATTTTGTGAAACAAGTATTCGGCAAGGAGCCGAATATGAGCGTGAACCCCGATGAAGTGGTCGCCATGGGTGCCGCAATTCAGGCCGGTGTTCTGCAGGGCGACGTCAAGGATGTGTTGTTGCTGGACGTGACGCCCCTGTCGCTTGGCATTGAAACGCTGGGCGGTGTTTTCACCCGTTTGATTGACCGCAACACGACCATTCCGACCAAAAAGTCGCAAGTTTTTTCCACCGCCGATGACAACCAGTCCGCCGTGACCATCAGCGTGTGTCAGGGCGAGCGCGAAATGGCCGCCGACAATAAAAATCTCGGGCAGTTCAACCTTGAAGGCCTGCCGCCCGCGCCGCGCGGTGTGCCGCAAATCGAAGTTGCCTTCGACATTGATGCCAATGGCATTGTCAATGTTTCGGCGACCGACAAGGCGACCGGCAAGGAACAGGCCATTCGCATTGAGGCGTCGGGCGGGCTGTCCGATGATGACATTGAGCAGATGGTCAAGGATGCCGAGGCCAATGCCGAGGCCGACAAGGAGCGTCGCGAATCTGTCGAGGTGCGCAATAATGCCGAAAGCCTGATCCACGCGACGGAAAAATCAATTTCCGAAAACGAAGACACTGTGGAGGCCGAGGATCGCGAGGCCGCCGAGGCCGCCATCGCCGAGTTGCGCACAGCACTTGAAGACGACGACAAGGCCGAGATTGAAGCCAAGGCCCAAGCTCTTACCCAGGCTGCCATGAAAATTGGCGAAGCGGTTTACAAGGCACAACAGGAAGCCGCCGGTGAAGCTGCCGCCGAGGCCGATGCCCAAGACGAGGAGAACATCGTCGATGCCGATTTCGAAGAGGTCCCCGAAGACGACGCCGACGACCAAAAAGCATCTTAACCGCCCAACATCAGGAGCCGCCGCATGGCAAAAGAGGACTATTATGCCCTGCTTGGCGTTAAGAAGACGGCCGGTGATGCCGAACTGAAATCAGCCTATCGCAAGCTGGCAAAGCAATATCACCCGGATGTCAATCCGGGTGATGCCGAAGCCGAGCGCAAATTCAAGCAGATTTCCGAAGCCTATGACGTGTTGAAAGACCCGCAGAGCCGGGCGGCCTATGACCAGTTCGGCCATGCCGCTTTTGAAGGCGGCAACGGCCCCGGCGCAGGCGCGGGCGGCGGATTCTCAAATTTTGGCGATTTCGGCGGCATGGGTGACATTTTCGAAGAATTTTTTGGCGGCGGGCGCGGTAGTCGTGGCGGGCGACGACGCCAACAACGCCGCGGCACGGACTTGCGCGCCGAGATCAGCATCACGCTGGAAGAAGCCTTTGACGGCACCGAGCGTCAAATTAATCTGACACGCGCGGCGGCGTGCGACACTTGCGGCGGCAGCGGCGCGCGGCCCGGCACCGCACCCAGCACCTGCGGCACATGTGGCGGACTTGGCAAGGTTCGTGCGCAACAGGGTTTTTTCATGGTTGAACGCCCGTGCCATGCCTGCCACGGGACCGGCCAGATTATTACCGACCCCTGCCCGTCCTGTAATGGTGCGGGCCATGTTCAACAGCAACGCTCCTTGTCGGTCACCGTGCCGGCAGGGGTGGAGGACGGCACACGCATTCGCCTGTCGGGCGAAGGTGATGCCGGAGAGCGCGGTGCCGGGGCCGGTGATTTATATGTTTTCGTGAACATTCAGCCGCACAATTATTTGCAACGCGACGGGGCGGATTTGTTTTGCGCCATGCCAGTGCCATTTGGTCTGGCCGTTAAGGGCGGGGTCCTTGATGTGCCCCAGCTGGACGGCAAACGGGTGAAGTTGACCATTCCCGCCGGTGCCCAAACCGGCCAGCAATTCCGTTTGCGCGGCAAGGGCATGCCAATTTTGCGCGCGCGCAATCATGGCGATTTATACATTCAGATTGACGTCGAAATGCCGGCCAAGCTGAGCCGCGACCAGCAAAAATTGCTGGATGCATTTGAGGCCAGCCTGAAAGACGCCAATTATCCGGGCGTTGCTGAATTTAAGGCGCGGAGCAAAAGCTGATAGTATGACGGATAACTCCCTGCTATAGAAGAAATCATGAAAATCTTGGTAAACGGTTGCGCGGGTCGCATGGGTCTAACGCTTGTTCGTCTGATCGACGCCGATCCGGCGCTTGATCTGCATGGCGGGCTTGAAGGGCCGGAACATGCCGATATTGGTGCGGATTTGGGCGTGCTCGCCGGTCTGCCCGAAAACGGCAAACCCGTGCGCGCCGACGCGCTTGAACTTATCAGCGGTGCCGATGCCGTGATCGATTTTTCTACACCAGCCGCCTCGCTTGAAATGGCGGGTCTCTGCGCGCAGGCGCGCATTGTTCATATTATCGGAACCACCGGCTTCAGCGCCGAAGACGAGGCCGCGCTTGCGGCGGCCGCGCGCCATGCAACGCTGGTAAAATCGGGCAATATGAGCCTTGGTGTCAATTTGCTGGGTGCCTTGGTGCGCCAAGCGGCGGCCGCGCTGGGCGAAGACTGGGACATTGAAATTCTCGACATGCACCACCGCCACAAGGTTGATGCCCCGTCGGGCACGGCGCTGTTGCTGGGCGAAGAAGCCGCCGCAGGGCGCGATGTCAATCTGGCCGAAAAGCGCGACAGCGGACGCGACGGCATGACCGGTGCGCGCAAGGCCGGTGATATCGGCTTTGCGGTGTTGCGCGGCGGCTCGGTGATCGGCCATCACGATGTCGTTTTTGCCGGCGAAGGCGAAAGCATCGTTCTGGGGCACCGCGCCGAAACGCGCGATATTTTTGCGCGCGGCGCGTTGAAAGCTGCGAAATGGGCGCATGGGCGCGGGCCGGGGCTTTTTTCCATGCAGGATGTTCTGGGCTTGGGCAAGCCGTCAAAGTCCTGATTAACGTTTGGGAGAACCAGTATGAGCCAGCTTATTCTCGTGCGGCACGGCCAGAGCGAATGGAACCAGCAAAATCTGTTTACCGGATGGCGTGACCCGGATTTGACAGAACGGGGGGTCACGGAGGCGCGCAATGCCGGACGTGCGCTCAAAGCCGAAGGCATCACATTCACCATTGCTTTCACATCCGAACTGATGCGCGCGCAAAAAACCTGCGCCCTTCTGCTGGAAGAGCAGGGTCAATCGGACCTGCAAACTATCCGCAATGTGGCGCTTAACGAGCGGGATTATGGCGACTTGTCGGGGCTGAACAAAGATGATGCGCGCGAGAAATGGGGCGAAGAACAGGTGCATATCTGGCGGCGCTCTTTTGATACGCCGCCGCCCGGCGGTGAAAGCCTGAAAGACACAGCCGAGCGGGTGCTGCCTTATTTTAACAATACGATCATGCCGCGCATTCGCGCCGGTGAAAATGTATTGGTCGCCGCGCATGGCAATTCCTTGCGCGCACTTGTGATGGTGCTGGATGGATTGGGCGAAACCGAAATTACACAAGTGAATATAGCGACCGGCGAGCCTTATATTTATGACATGGGCGCGCAAGGCGAAGTTGTCGGCAAGCGCATTTTGCCGGCCAATAATCAAGTTGGATAATCAAGTCGCATAATAATCAGGCCTGCCGAAAGATGGCACCTTCAGCCGCCAGAATGCGCGCCTTGACCTCAAGCCCCCAACGATAGCCGTTCAACCTTTTGTCCGCCGCCAGCACGCGGTGGCACGGCACCAACAGGGAAACCGGATTGGCGCCCACAGCGCCGCCAATAGCGCGCGGGGCGGAGTTCAATTCATCTGCCAGCCCTTTATAGCTCGTGACATGACCTTGCGGGATATCAAGCAATTTTTGCCAGACGCTATGTTGAAAGGGCGTGCCGGCCAGCGCGAGGCGGGCAGGCGCGGCACGCGCATTTTCGGCCAGCGCACCCACCGCTTCGGGTGCGGCCTGCCAGGTGGCATTGTGCCATTTTTGCTTAAGCGCATCGCGCAAGCCCCCCGCTTCAGCTTTTGAACAAAAGCCCCAGAAAACAATGTCGCGGTAGCAGGCCGCAATAAAGGCCGGTCCATAAGGGGTCAAATAAGTGTCGGTATAGTAAAGCGTTTGGCCCCTAAAGGCTTGCGGCGACACGAAAGATACGTGATGGGTCATTGAGCGCCTCTTTTTTTGCTTTTCTCTCTGCTGCAGCCTTCAAATACCTATCAAGAGATAAGTACTTAGGGTGCCCAGCAGCATGTCGCCAGGTCCATAGGCTGCTCTTGTTCCAATGCTGTCCCACTGCTAGCTCACTCATGATATAGAGATCGCCACTATTGAGAAGCACCCTCTCAGGTGCGGCCATAGGGCAATAGCGGTGGAACAATACCCATTGCATAGGGTAGTTATAGCCACCTATACTGAGGGCAAAGACTCGAGTCCGCTCGCTATCCCCATGGTAGCCAATGCCTTGTTGGTCGGCTTTCTTGGTAGTCTCTGTTCTGTACTTGTTGCCTTCGCAGATAAGGTCGCAGTTCTGAGTAGGGGTGTCCAAATCAGCTATTTTCTGGCTAATTTCTCTCACCTTCCTATCAGCGGAAGCTAGATGAGGCATAGTGTTTATGTCCTCAATAGTACCCTTACCTTCCTCGTAGGCAGCAGCTTGTGTGACCCCTCTCTGGAAGATAAGGTTCGACCTTGCATGCTTATTGAGTACCTTACCCGTCCTTGTGTTAAGGAACTTCGTATCCCAAGTCTTGCTCGTAAGCTCGCTCATCATTGCGAGTTGCTCCTCTTGGCTCAGAAAGTTCCTTAAAATCAGAACACCAGCCTCGATCTTGGCTGGACACTCATCTGGTACGGTAAATACCTTAAGCTCTGCCACTCCACCCTTGCTCTGATAGTAAGCCTGTACGCCTGCTAGGTCGGCAAGGGTGACGCCTGTACCGCTATTTTGGATTTCGCCGACCTTCTGGTTGCCGGCGTGGTTCTCACCACAATCTCCCCAGGTTAGTGCTATGCGCGTGTTACTTAGTGTAGAAATGCTCATCATGCTGTTGCATGTTAGGACAAGTTGAAAACTTAAATCAATTTTTCGAGTATCCTATTGTATCGGCTACCAGGTGGCCTATTACATGTAATATACCGCATAATAAGGGCTTTAAATCATGACTCATTTCCCGTTTTCCTACTCATTTCCCGTTTGGGGCTTTTTAGCTAGATTGCATGGTATTCAAATACTTATCCGCTATAGGCGTAAACACGAATACTTATTGATCTACTAGATTGCACTCTATCAAAAATTGAATACCAAAACCCCTATTGCATGGTATTCAATAGTAAAATGGAACCTCATCAAGATGTCGTTGTAGTGTCTGTTAGACCAGCACCTGACCCTGCACCTGAATTGGAGTGTGCTATCTGTAATGAGATAGTTGATAGACTTATATCGGTATGTCCAGGAGAGAAATACGAAGATCATAGGGTATGCAAGACCTGTATCAACAAGATGTCGAAGGAGAATGAGGCAATAGGATGCGTCTATTGTGGATGGCGACCGGAGTTCCGGAGCGATGTGGTGGTAGTCACTACTGCACCAAGGCCATCTTCACCGGTGAGGCGAAGGCCAACGGCAAGCGTCTGGCGACCATGTCTATCTCTCAGTGATGCCTTAGCGTATCTGCTTGTTGGTAGCTTCCTAGCTGTACTGTATATGGTAATCATGGCCTGTCTGCTCTTCGTCTATAAATGTGTGTGGTCTGGGGTGATCAGTGACAGAAGCTGGTGTCGTCACAGCGGAGATGTATTGACGATAGAAAACGCGGGTCTAGGATTCGTGGCAACCTTGGTGATTGCTGGATTTGTCACACTTATATCATTGTTGGTATCTTGGTCAAGGCCTAAGGTGGAACAGTTTGTTAAAAGGTGCTATGGGTCACAAAACGAGGAGAGATAACAGAGAAAAAGGAACCAATTGAAAAATACTCACCACCTCTGTCTCCTTTTTCATTGCATTGGCTTTACGTTTTTGTATTTTCTACTCTCAGCAGGACTGGGCTTGCTATCGCCAGGTTCCACCTGCATGTTGAGCCATTATGTACCAATCTACTATGTTGAATACATAATGGAGGATGAACCCTCACCCCCAAAGAGTAATCATAAAGAGGAATCGAACCTCTATAAAGCAACCATGCTATGATGTGCTTCTCTCTACGCCACCTGACTAGGGTGTAAATAACGTAGAGCGTCCCTTCTGGGTCTGGTGATTGGGGAGTCACCCCGTAGCTACACTGTGAGCAACACCAGTTCAACTGAGCAGTTTATAGTCATATTCCAGGACTGTGAATTACAACAACGTCTATTGTGACTCAATCGCATATTAGGACAAGCCAGAGGCTTCTTCACACCTTACACCAGTAAGCATATGTGGCATTCACCCTCAGGTGAGCATCCATATCTAGCAGTTCGGCTCCGCGGAAGCCTAACCAGACGATACAGGAGACGCAGTTTAACGTCATGCCAACGGACGAATTAATACTAGGTAAGTGAGAGGTGTAAGATTTATTTTTAAGATAAAAGTAACATCTCTCTAGCGCCTAATAGTATCAATTATAGCAGTTTAAAGTCTTACCTAGGACTATGATATGGGTTTAATCCATACCAACATGGTAGGGGATGAGTGTGGATTGATCGTATGGATCAAAACCAGCTTCCATGTCTGGCTGAAATGACCTATCATACTTCGCTTCCTGCAATGAAACATCGTAATTCTCATTGTAAATACACCTTTCGCAGCCGTTATTATCTAGCACATAATATAAGCCGCCCGCCTTTCTCCATTTGCGATTTAGCCGCTTACCATTACCTATGCTTATCTGCCATTCGTCGCTGATATCATCATAAATGTTGGCGGCGTCCTCCCAACGCTTTTCACATCGTGCTCTGTTATTATAGCTGATTGCTGGATACATTTGACTTCTTAGTTGTGCGTTCATTTTGTTTTGTTTAGTAAAAATAGTTGAAGGTCTAAACGAGGAAATTTTCACTACCTGAGAGCCAGCTAATTCCAGCTCCGATAATGCAGTTGAAAGTGAAACCGCCTCCTCATGTCTAAAACTAACTTCTATTTCATCAAAATTAGACCTTAATTCTACTTAAATTTATTATAAATTTATATTCCTACCTACTAAGTACTTAAATATAAGTATTACAAAAAAATTAGACCTTAATTCTACTTAAATTTA
>CAJWBV010000014.1 GCA_913020275.1 uncultured Rhodobiaceae bacterium | reverse complement strand
AACGACAGCCAAAACAGCTTCAAAGACCGCCGCCAAAAAGCCGGCAGCCAAAAAAATTGCAGCCAAAACACCTGCAACCAAGTCGGCAGCCAAAAAACCCGCAAAAGCGACCTCCAAAACACCAACAAAGACTGGTGCTGCGGAAAAACCTGCCCAAAAGCAGCCGCGACGCTCGGCCAATGGCTTCAGAATCAACGAATTTATCGTCTATCCGGCGCATGGCGTCGGGCAGATTATTGACATTGCGGATCAGGAAATTGCCGGCATGAGCCTTGAGCTTTTCGTGGTGAATTTCGAAAAGGAAAAAATGGTTCTGCGGGTGCCGCTGGACAAGGCCAAGCAGGTTGGCATGCGGAAACTCGCCGATGATGAGGTGATGGAAGGTGCCATGAAGACCTTGCGGGGGCGTGCGCGCATCAAACGCACCATGTGGAGCCGTCGCGCGCAGGAATATGAAGCAAAAATCAATTCCGGCGACCTGATTGCCATTGCCGAAGTGGTGCGCGACCTGTTCCGCAATGAAAATCAGCCGGAACAGTCATATTCCGAGCGCCAGCTTTACGAAGCGGCGCTGGAACGCATGGCACGCGAGGTTGCGACCGTCAATAAAACGACGGATGATGAGGCAATTTTGTCGCTTGAGGCTATTTTGGCCAAAACAACGGGCGGTGCACGGCGCAAAAACGACAATAACGAAGCCGCCTGACGCAAGCATCTGATGGGGCATTCAAGAGCTCTGTCCGGCAAATGTGAAACCGCTATTTTAAGGTGAACCAGTTTCACCGTGTCTGCGTATCTTGTGCAAGGAGATACGCATGGCTCATTTGGATACACGCGAAACACAACAGGCCACCCGCCGG
Organism: uncultured Rhodobiaceae bacterium; assembly: GCA_913020275.1. Taxonomy (GTDB): domain Bacteria; phylum Pseudomonadota; class Alphaproteobacteria; order RS24; family RS24; genus UBA7378. Next base: position 9,300 of record CAJWBV010000014.1, on the reverse strand, counting down.
TTTATCAAGCAGGCAATGAAATTGCCCATGCTTGAGCCCGAGCATGAACAAATTCTGGCCCGGAAATGGAAAGACCAGCAGGATGAAAGCGCGCTGCACGAACTCACCAGCGCGCATTTGCGCCTGGTTGTGTCAATCGCCAGCAAATTCGTAAATTACGGCCTGCCCATGTCTGATCTGGTGCAGGAAGGCAATATCGGCCTGATGCAGGCTGCCGCCCGCTTCGAGCCGGATCGCGAAGTGCGGTTTTCAACCTATGCGGGCTGGTGGATCCGTTCGTCAATCCAGGACTATGTGCTGCGCAACTGGTCGATTGTGCGAACCGGTACAACGGCCGCGCAAAAATCCCTGTTTTTCAACATGCGCCGTCTGCGCGCCAAAATTAACGATTTCGGCGCAACCATGACCCATGACAGCCGCACTTATGTGGCACGCGAATTGGGAGTGCGGCTGGAAGATGTCGAGAATATGGAAGGGCGCATGGAAGCCAATGACCGGTCGCTGAACGCCACAATTTCGGAATCGAGCGAAGATGGTGGCACGACTGAATGGCAAGACCTGTTGATTTGCGACCGTGCTTTGCCCGAAGACGAGGTAAGCTCCAAACTGGACGGGCGCCAGCGTGTGAACTGGATTGCCAATGCCATGACGCATCTGAGCGAGCGCGAGTTGACCATCATCAAGGCACGGCGGCTGACCGACACCAGCGTGACATTGGAAAGTCTGGGCGCGACGCTGGGCATTTCAAAAGAGCGTGTGCGCCAAATCGAGCACGAGGCGCTCGGCAAGCTGAAAGGCGCGCTGATTGAGCAGACGGGCGGTGACCCGCGCCGCGCCGGGCTCATTTAACCTTTATCTGTCTAATTGACCACCAGCTTCAGCCGCATGCCGGGCTTGAGGGTGACCGGTTTTTGCAAATTATTCAGCGCCAGCAGCAAATCCTGACGACGCTCATCCGTTGCCATGTTGCGCGACAGGCTTTCCAGCGTGTCACCCGGCTGAACGGTAATCACGCGAATCCGGTCGGGCTTGATGCGCGCAGCCTGCGCCGCACTCAACAGCTTCACCCCGCGCCGGACGGTCTGCATGGCGGACTGGGCATTGCCCGACAGATTGGCCGGTGAAATCAGCGCAAACCGCATGACTTGCGACAGGGAATATTCAACCACCAGCAATTCGATATATTTGCCGCCCTGGCGCAATTTACCCAGCGCCGCGGGCCGGCCGGCCACCGTCAGCGCAGAAACATCAACCTGGCTGCCGCGCGGTGCCCAATCATTGCGAATATAATCAACCGGGCGTTGCGCCTCTTTGCGTCCTGCCAGATCAAACAGCAATTCCATGCCATTTTTATGCGTGGCCGTTACACGGTCGGGAGCATTTTTGAGGGTGAATTTTTTCGGCACGGTAAACTCGAACCGCAAATCGGGGTGCACAAAACGCTGGCCGCGAATAAGGCCCTGCTTGATGTCATCGCCAAAGGGAAGCCCGTCAATAATCTGCAAATGCCGGTTGCGACCCTGTGTCAGAGGCGCGCCTGCCGCACCATTGCCTCGGGCAGGGTCGGGCTTAAAGGCAGCCGCCTTTTGGCGCGCGCGGGCCACACGTTCATCCGTCGAAGGATGCGTGGACAACCACGCCGGTGCACCGACGCGCCCGTCGCGCATATAGCTGGAATAGCCGCCTAATGCCGCAAGGAAATCGGCTTGGGCTTCCGGCCTATAACCGGCCCGGCCCAACACCCGTACACCGATATCATCGGCCTCATATTCCTGCGACCGGCTATATCCGGCCAAAATGGCCGAGCCGCCAAAATTTATCAGATCGCCGGCGGCTTGCGGGTCGAGCCCCGTCCTATTGCTCAGCACAGCACCCAACACACTGCCCACAATCGCCGCCCCGACCGCCGCCGTATGCCGTCGCGCGCCGTGGCGTGCCGTCACATGGCCAATTTCATGGCCGATAACGCCGGCGAGTTCGGCCTCTGAATTTGCCAGCGCGAGAAGCCCGCGCGTGACATATGTATAGCCGCCGGGCAGGGCAAAGGCATTTACCACCGGTGAGTTCAGCACCGTGATTTGAAATTGCTGGTCGGGTTTGTCGGAAGCGCGTGCAATTTTCTCCATAATCGCTTCGACATAGTCATTGACCCGCTCATCGCCATAGGCACCGCCATAGGCTTTCATGATTTTGCCGTGTTCTTCGGCGCCAATTCTGGCTTCGTCGGCTTCGCTCATCAATGTGGCATTGGGCCCGCAAGCCGCCAACAGGCCGGTGGCGAAAACAAGCGGCAACCAGACACGGCTTTTGCCCGAAAACATCATGGTGAACCCTTTACCTATCTGGTTCTTTTTCAACAGGCACGATACCATAGGCACACGCAATCCATAAAGCGGGAAGGAAGCCTTAATATGATCGGACGATTGAACCATGTCGGCGTCGCCACGCCTTCAATCGAGCAAAGCGTTGCGCTTTATCGCGATATGCTGGGCGCGACAAAAATTCATGATAAATTTTCCATGGAAGAACAGGGCGTCTGGGTTTGTTTTGTTGATCTGCCAAACAGCCAGATCGAGCTGATCGAACCGATAGATGACACAAGCCCAGTCGCCGGTTTTTTGAAGCAAAACCCTGCCGGCGGCCAGCACCATATCTGTTTCGAGGTTGATGACATTATCGCGGCGCGCGACGAGATGGTGGCAAAGGGCGCGCGCGTGCTGGGCACTGGCGAGCCGCGCATTGGCGCGCATGGCACACCGATTATTTTCATCCATCCGAAGGACATGGGCGGCGTGCTGGTCGAATTGATGCAGAGCCCCTGATTTCTGCGGGCAAAAAACTTGATTTTCAGCGGCCTTTCAATAGGTTCAAAACAGTGGTCCCGTAGCTCAGCAGGATAGAGCATCAGATTCCTAATCTGAGGGTCGGTGGTTCGAATCCACCCGGGATCACCACACCCGACCAAAAGCGGCTAGAAACCTGCCAATCCCAACCTATATATCGGCCTATGAGTGAACCCTCGACAAATCCACAAGAAAAAAAGCGCGAAAAAGCCGCCCCGCTGCTCGGGTGTTATGACGACCTGGACGGCAGTTGCGCCCATGCCTGGGCATTGTTGGCGCGCGGCGTGAAGGATCGGCGCAGCCCGTTTCACACGCCCGGTCTGGCGACCGTTTCGCCGGAAGGATTGCCCGAAATAAGAACCGTGGTGCTGCGCGGCTGCGACCCGCAAACCCGAAACTTGCGGTTTCACACCGACACCCGCTCGGCCAAAATTGCCGACATGCAAAAACAACCGCAGGCGGCGCTGCATTTTTACGATCCGGGTGCCAAAATTCAGTTGCGCGTGCGCGCCCGACTTGAACTGCTCACCGGCGAGGCCCATGCAAGCGCGTGGGACAATACGCGCCCCATGAGCCGCGAATGCTATCAGGTGACACAGGCGCCCGGCTCCCGCCTGTCCACACCAGGCGATGTGGTGTTTGATGCGGCAGGCACGAATGACGGGGCCGATCACTTCGCGCCGGTTGTGGCCCATGTGCGGCAAATCGAATGGTTGTATCTGGCCGCGCGCGGCCACCGGCGCGCTTTGTTTGATTTCACAGCCTCAAAACCCCAACATAGCTGGCTGGTGCCGTAGCCCTGCGACAGATTGCGGCGGCTTTCGGGCTTGGCGACAGCGTCCGAAGGCCTTACATCTTCGCTAGCGCGCTATGATCCAGCTTATTGAGAGCCAGCATTAAAAGAGGACGCCATGACCCGCTTCACCGTTTCACTGCTTGTTTTTCTGGGCGCGTTTGTTGTGGCGATGGCCGGTCAGGCGCACGCCGGACCCTATCCGGCAGGTGATGCCGAAAAAGGCGCGAAGGTTTTCAAAAAATGCGTGTCGTGCCACATGATCGGCGACAAAGCCAAAAACCGCGTCGGCCCGCATCTCAACAATATTATCGGGCGCGAAATTGCGGTGCTGGAAGACTACCGTTATTCAAAAGCCATGAAAGCCCATGCCGAAAAAGAACCCGTATGGTCTGAAGCCGCGCTTGACGCTTATCTGGCCAATCCGCGCAAGGCCGTAAAGGGCACGCGCATGTCGTTTGCCGGTCTGCGCAAGGAAAAAGACCGCCACGATGTTATCGAATATATGAAGCAAGCCTCAAAATAATTAGCGCACCGCACCAAGCCCCATAAACGCGCATACTGCCGGCGTGATAACCGCTTCAATGCCGGGGCCCATATCATGGCCCATGCCGTCGACCAGAAGCCACTGGGCGAGTTGCACATTTTTGACAATATCCTCGCCGCATGGCGGCGGTAGCAAACTGTCATGGTCGCCATGGATCACGAAAAACGGCAGCGCAATGTCTCTCAGCCGGTCAACACGTGAGCCGTCGGCCATGATTGCCGCATATTGACGGGCAATGCCGGGCGGATAATAGCCCCGTTCGGCGATCCGCTCGGCCATGTGCAGACAATCGGCGTCAGACATCGGAAAACCCGGCCCCATATATTGCTTCAGCGAAGCGACAAGATATTCAATCAATGCGGCGCGATCGTCGACATCGGGCATTTCCAAATTACCGCTATCGGGTTGCGGCACGTCCGGGCCGCCCGAACTCGACATGACGCAAATAATATGTTCGAACCGGACGGCGTAAGAAAAGGCGAGATGTTGCGCCACCATGCCGCCCATGGAGATGCCGAAAAAATTGGCCTTGGGCATATCAAGCCCGTCCATCAGGCCGACCACATCGCGGGCCATATCATCCAGCGTATAGGGCACCGGAAACATGGTGCCGACCGAGGCGGCCGCCGCCAGTGCCGAAAAATCGGGAATGCCGGCTGCATCCAACTTGGTTGAGCGCCCGACATCGCGATTGTCGAATATCACCACATCCATGCCTTGCGCGGTAAAACTGTCAATCAGGGGCCGGTGCCACTGGATCATCTGGGTGCCCAGCCCACGCATCAAAATCAGCGGCGGCGCGCGGCGGGGGCCACGCGCCTCAAAAACCTCATAGGCCAGCATCACGTCATTGGCTTCAACAAAATCCATTTTCATCTCCGAGTTTCGGCGCGCCGAGATTCATGCTACAAAAAGGCTATTCGGTTCGCGCAAAGAAGCTGCTCCCAATATGGAACGCGATTTTTCCTCTCTTAGCAATCCGGCCTTCGACATGCTGGTCATTGGCGGCGGTGCCACGGGTGCGGCCATTGCGTGGGATGCCACCTTGCGCGGTCTTCGTGTGGCGATTATCGACAAGTCGGATTTTTCGGCGGCGACATCGGCGGCATCGTCCAAACTCATGCACGGGGGCCTGCGCTATCTGGCAAATGGCGAAATTGCGCTGGTGCGCGAAGGTTTGCGCGAGCGCCGCATCTGGGGCCGCATCGCCACGCATTTGGTACAACCCCTGCCCTTCGTTTTGCCAACATACGCGCCCCTCATGCAAAGCAAATGGGTGATGGGGCTGGGGCTGACGGCATATGATTTGCTGGCGTTTGATGCCAACCGCAAAATCGACCCGGCCCAGAATATGCCGCGCCACCGGGCGCTGACCGCGGCGCAGACGCTGGGGCTTGCGCCCGGCCTTGCGCGTGAAGGGCTGACCGGCGGCTATATTTACCATGACGGGCAAATGCTGTCGCCGGAGCGCCTGTGCCTGTCGATGATCCGCTCGGCGGTCGCGGGTGGAAGCGTCGCGGTGAATTATGCACGCGCCGATGCCTTTGCCCGTGACGAAACCGGCCTACATGCGGTGACGGTGCGCGATATGCGCTCGCGGCGCAAAACTACTCTGCGCTGCAAAACCGTTGTGAATGCGGCCGGCCCATGGGCCGATTTCGTCATGCAAGCCGCAAGCCCCGCACCTGCCCCCAAACAAATCATGCGTTCAAAGGGCATTCACTTTGTCACGCATGATGTAACCAATGGCGCGGCGATGGCCATTCCGCTGGAAGACGAGCACTTGTTCGTGCTGCCCTGGCAAGGGCGCACGCTGTTTGCCACCACGGATACAGGTTTTACCCAAGACCCCGATACGGTGCACCCCGACAGCGACGACATTGCGGCTCTGCTGAAAAAAGTACAAATTGCACTGCCCCGCCTCGGCCTGACGCGCAATGACATTATCTATGCCTATGCTGGTTTGCGGCCCTTGGTGGCCGATGCCGGAGATGCACCCGGCCAAACCTACGGCATGAGCCGCGGGGCCGAGATTGTCGACCACGCAAATCAAGGCGGGCCGATAGGCTTAATCTCCGCACTGGGCGGCAAATGGACCACCTGTCGGCGTCTGGCCGAGCAAGTGGTTGATCTGGCCTTTGGTTATGTCGGGCAAAGCGACCCCGGTTGTCGCACAATGACAGAACCGCTGGCCGACACGCCCGATGGCCCGCTGGCCGGGTTTCTTGAGGCCGCACAAGCGCGCCACAGCTCCCACGCGCCCGAACGGGTTGAAAGGCTCGTGCGCCTTTACGGTAACCGGCTGGACGATATGCTGGCGACGCCGTGCGCGGCACTGACGGGCGACTTGCCGGCGCATCTCGCGGCGCAGACGGCCTATGCCGTCAGCCAGGAAATGGCGGTTTGTCTGGACGATGTGGTATTGCGGCGTTTGACCGAAGGCCAGACCGGAGAAATCGACGAAACCCAAATCACCGCGATAGCCGATTATATGGGCAAGCAACTCAAATGGTCGGATGCGGAAAAGAAGCGGCAGATAAAAAACCTTAAAGGCCACATGCGCATTGCCTGACCGCCGGGAACAAATCTGTTGCCACTCGAATTTTGAGCCGATTTCGTTAGAAAATTACCCCGAGATTGCCTAACATCCGGGCAGGGAGAACTCTTGCCATGACCGTAGCACATCCGAAATTCGCTTATGAAAAAGGCCTGCATCAGCTGGGTAATGGCGCTTATGCGTGGTTGCAACCCGATGGCGGCTGGGGCTGGTCAAACTCCGGCTTGATTGTTGATGATGATCAGGCGCTGGTTGTCGACACGCTTTTTGACGTGCCGCTGACCCGCGACATGCTGGCGGCCTATGCCGACGCGACCAAGGCGGCCAAGAATATCAATATGGTTGTGAACACCCACCACAATGGCGACCATTGCAACGGCAATTGCTGTTGTCCGGACGCAAAAATCATCGCGCATCGTGCAACGGCCGAACATATGGCGCTGGAACCGCCGACACTGGTTCAGGGATTTCTCGACATGGCACCGGAAATGGGCGAATTGGGAAAATATGTGACCAGTTGCTTCGGCCCGTTCGATTTCAAATCGGTTGACCAGAAAATCCCCGACACATTGTTTGACGAAGACACCACCATTCACGTCGGCGGCAAAGAAGTGCATTTACTGCATGTCGGTCCGGCGCACACGCCCGGCGACACGCTGGTGCATGTGCCCGCCGACCGTACGGTTTATACAGGCGACATTTTGTTCATTGGCGGCCACCCGATTTTATGGGAAGGCCCTGTTCAAAACTGGATCGACGCGTGTGAAAAAATTCAGGCCATGGATGTCGAAACCATCGTACCCGGGCACGGCCCCATCACCACCAAACAGGGCGTTGAGGAAGTGCGGCAATATCTGCTGACCATCCGCAACGAAGCACGCCTGCGGTTTGAAGCGGGCATGAGCTATCAGGAAGCGGCCATGGATATTGCATTGGGCGTTTTTGACGACTGGGGCGACCGCGAGCGCATTGTGGTCAATTGCGCCACTTTGTACCGCGAGTTTGGGGCCGAGCATGAACCCGAAATTGCCGAGCTTTTTGCCGGCATGGCCGCTTATGCGGCAGCCCGCCCGCAAGAGCGATAAGCGTGCCCCGAAAGTAAAAAATGACCGAAGCTGACGGTACAATGTATCTCGATGCCACGGGGTTGACCTGCCCATTACCGGTCTTGCGACTGCAAAAAGCCTTGCGGGAATTAGGTGCCGGTGCGTGCCTCTGCCTGCACGCCACCGACCCGATGAGCGAAATAGATGTGCCGCATTTTGTGGACGAACACGGCCATGTTCTTGTCGACATGCAGACCAAAACCGGAGCCGGCCCCGGCGGCATGACAGTTTTTGAATTTGTAATCCGAAAAAGCTAGAGCGCTTTAAGCGTTGCCTGTACCTCTTCGGAGAAACCAACCGTCACCGTGTCGCCGGCCACACAGACCGGGCGCTTGACGAGGCTTGGATTGGCAACCATCAACGCCACCAATTGCGCCTCATCGGTCAGGGCTTTTTCGGCGTCAGACAGTTTACGCCAGCTTGTGCCGCGCCGGTTCAACAGAACATCAAGCGGTTGATGTGCCATCCAGCCATAAACGGTTTCCGCCTTCAGACCCTGTTTTTTGAAGTCATGGAACTGATGGTCAATGGCTTCAGCCTCAAGCCATTTGCGGGCTTTGCGGACCGTGTCGCAATTTGGAATGCCGTAAAGCGTGAGCGCCATTATTCAGCCGCAGCGAGTGCCGCCCGCTCAAATTCGCGCACCTGATCGGCCATCGCATTATAAGCATCGGGCGGCGTGATGTTCAGCGTGCGGCGCACTTCGCTGATCGGGCGGGTCAGCAAATACTCCCAGTCTGCGGCCGGCAACCATGCCGTACGCCGACCCATGGAAAAGCCCTCGCGGATCGCTTTGCCGATTTTGAGCTGTGGTGCCTCGCGCATCGAGGCGTGATAGCCCATGGCGATGATCATCAAAATGCCCGGATTACCGAGTTGGCGCCATGTGAAGGCCAGCAAAGCCAATTCGCCCAGCCCGTCGCGCCCATAGCCGGTAACGACATGCCATAAATCATGGGCATCGCGCTGGCGTTCGGAAAACAACAAATGCTTGTCGGTTAGTTCCGAACTGGCACCGCCTCCGTCGACACTGGCTTGCGTCAGGCCGTCAGCCGAAATTTGCTCGGTGGTGGTGAAATCAAGATAAGCGCGCCCCAGCGAGCCTTCGGCCTGCGCCGCCAGCCAGTCGCGGTCTTTCAAATATGAAACCAGCGGTTTGTCGGCGGTCAGAATTTTTTCCGCATTGGCGTTTTTGAGAAAACGTTTATAGGAGCGAATGCCCGAGCGCCGCCCCATTGCTTGCAAGATAATGAACACTTGCTTGGTGTCTTCTTTGTCGGCGATCAGCTTTTGTAATGCTGTGGCAATTGTCCGCCATTTACCAAATCCAAACATATAAAATCCTCACAAGACCCTCATGCGGGTCATAGTTCTGTCTTATGGTGCCCTCGGTCGGACTCGAACGGACACTCCGTTGAAAGAAACGGATTTTGAATCCGTCGCGTCTACCAATT
>CAJWBV010000013.1 GCA_913020275.1 uncultured Rhodobiaceae bacterium | reverse complement strand
CATTGTGGTGTGCATGGGCGCGGGTAGCATTACGCGCATCGCGCACGAACTTCCGACACGTTTGGCGGAGGTGGCGGCATGAGCTTGCATGCGAATAATCCAAAGCCGCAAATGACACGCGCCTGTGTTAAGCCCGTCGATTTGCCCGAGGTAAACGGAAAATATATTACCGAGCAATCTTTGAGTGGGCTCACATGGTTTCGGGTTGGCGGCGCGGCGGATGTCATTTACCTCCCGACAGATGCCGATGACCTGAGTGCGTTTTTGAAAAATCTGGCGGCGGATATTCCGGTCACTGTTTTGGGCGCGGGTTCCAACACGCTGGCGCGCGATGGCGGTGTGCGCGGTGTTATCATTCGCCTCGGTCGCGGCTTTGCCGACATTGCCTGCGATGGCGAAACGGATATTCGCGCCGGTGCCGGCGCGCTTGATGTGCGGGTGGCCGCGACAGCCGCCGATGCCGGACTTTCGGGGCTTGAATTTCTTAGCGGTATCCCGGGCAGTATCGGCGGCGCGGTGGCAATGAACGCCGGCGCCTATGGTCGCGAAACGGCAGATGTGCTGGTGCGGGTTGAAGCCGTCACTCTGGACGGGGAGAAACGCGAACTGACGCCCGATGCGCTTAATCTCGGCTACCGCACAAACGGCTACCCGGATCCGGTTATCTACACGGCGGCGGTTTTTCGCGGGGTTCCTACCGACGCCGACACTATCACGGCGCAAATGGACGAGATTGCCGACAAGCGCGGCACCAGCCAGCCGGTCAAATCGCGTACAGGCGGCAGCACGTTCAAAAATCCGGGCGGGGCCAGCCCTGACGGGCCGAAGGCCTGGAAACTTATCGATGCTGCCGGATGTCGGGGCTTGCGTGTCGGCGAGGCGCAAGTTTCCGAACTGCATTGCAATTTCCTCATTAATCACGGCAACGCCAGCGCTGCCGACATTGAGACGCTGGGCGAAACCGTGCGCCAGCGCGTGCTGGAAACCAGTGACATTGATCTCGATTGGGAAATCCGGCGGATCGGGGAGGTGGCTCATGGCGCCTAAATCGCATGTTGCGGTATTGCAGGGGGGCTGGTCGCCGGAGCGCGAAATCAGTCTTATTTCCGGTCAAAAATGCGCCGAAGCCCTGCAACGCAGCGGTTATCAGGTCACGCAAATTGATGTTGACCGTGATCTGGCCGCGCGCCTGACAGAGCTTGCCCCCGATGTTTGCTTCAATGCGCTTCACGGGGTAGGCGGGGAAGATGGCGAGGTGCAGGGCCTGTTGGAAGTCTTGGCCATTCCCTACACACATTCCGGCGTGCGCGCTTCGGCCTTGGCCATGGACAAGCACTTGTCGAAAAAGATATTCGCCGATGCCGGTTTGCCGGTGGCCCGGTCGCTATTGGTCATGCGCGGGTCATGCACCGACCATCCGCTGGACCCGCCTTATGTCGTCAAGCCGGTCAATCAGGGGTCCAGTGTCGGCGTGCAAATCGTTCCCGAAGGCGCAAATGAGCTGCCCGACACGCTGACCGATTCCGGCTGGGGATATGACAATGCCGCAATGGTCGAAGCCTATATTGCCGGTCGTGAATTAACCTGTGCCGTGCTGGATGATGCGCCCACAGATGTTATGGAAATTGTGCCGACCAACGGCTTTTACGATTATCGCGCGAAATATGATGAGGGCGGCTCGGCGCATATTCTGCCCGCCGATATTCCCGCCGCCCTGTCCGGCGAAATTCAGGCCGTCACGCTGATGGCCCATCGCGTGCTGGGGTGCCGTGGCGTGACACGGGCCGATTTCCGCTTCGACCCTGACGGGCCGACACTGGCACTGCTTGAAATCAACACCCAGCCGGGCATGACGCCCCTGTCGCTGGTGCCGGAAATGGCCGAAGCACGCGGCATGTCATATGACAATTTGGTGACTTGGATTGTGGAGGATGCCTCATGCCCAAGGTGAAATCCGCTATGACGAAACGTAATCCCAAAGCACGCCTGATGCGTGCGGCATCCTTTATGCTGATGGCCCCGGCGACTAAACTTGTAGCAAGGCTCTTCCCAAATTGGCGGCTCGGTATGGCGAGTTTGACCGGTATTCTGGTGTTGGCTCTGGTCGGTATTTTCACCGCCGAGTTGACCCGTCCGACGGCGGATTATTTGCGTGATGGTTTCTTTGACGCGACCGCCAAAGCCGGACTTCACGTTACGGACATTACCGTGGAGGGGCGTCGCCGCACCCAGCGGGGAGACTTGCTGGCAGTCACGCAAATTGCTGCTGGCATGCCAATTTTGCGGGTCGATTTGGGCGCTATGCGAACGCGCATCAAAAAATTGCCATGGGTAAATAATGTAACGGTGGTGCGGCGCTTGCCGGGCATTATTCATTTGCAGGTGCGCGAGCGCGAGCCTTTCGCGCTTTATGAGGAGGGTCGCAAAACCGCGCTGATCGACAAAAATGGCGATGTCATCATCCGCAACCATCTGCAAACCTTCGAACATTTGCCGGTGCTGTCCGGTTCGGGTGCGCCCATTCGGGCACAAGCGCTGATGGATATGTTGCAGGATTATCCGGTTGTCCGCAATCGGCTGGTGGCCGCCGAATGGATAGGTGGGAGACGCTGGAGCCTGACATTGGATCATGGCGGGGCTGTGCATTTGCCGGCCAAAAACGTGCAAAATGCCCTCAACCGCCTGATGGACCTTGAACGCGAGCGGCGCATTCTGGCGGTCGAGAACCAGAGTATCGACCTTCGTTTGCCCGACCGCATCTTGTTGCGCCCTATGGGTGAAACCTCGCGCGCGGCACCGCCACGGCCCAAACGGGAGAAGCGCTCGTGACCCGTCCTGTAAAACATAACCAGTTCGGCAGACACGCCGCCGTTTCAATGCGGCGCGGGGCCGTTGCCGCGCTCGATATCGGTACCAATAAGGTGGCCTGTTTGATTGCCGAAACCGCCGAAGACAATGCGCCCAACCGGATGATGCGCGTCACCGGTTTCGGGCATCAAATATCGGAAGGATTGCAAGCCGGGCAGATTACCGACATGCGCGCCGCCGAAGACAGTTTGCGCGCGGCAGTAGATGTTGCCGAGCGCATGGCAGGTGTCGAGGTGCGTGGCATTATTATAGGTGTGTCGGCGAACCGGATTTCAAGCCAGATTTGCGAGGCGCATGTGCCGTTGCACGGGCAGGCCGTCAATGCCGACCATATGGGACTGGCTTTGCGTCACGCATGCGAAAAATTCTGGTCGGAGGATCACGAAATTCTGCACGCCATTCCGGTGGCCTATTATGTCGATGACAGCGCGGTGATATCCGACCCCAGAGGCATGTATGGTCAGGAATTGCGCGTGACGTTGCATCTCATCAGTGCCCCTGTGGGGCCGATTAGAAATCTGCTGGCATGTGTTGAGCAATGCCATCTTGTTTGCGACAAGCTCGTGGTCACGCCTTATGCCAGCGCGCTGTCGACCTTGATGCAGGATGAAATTGACCTCGGCACATTGCATATTGATATGGGCGGCGGCACCACCAGCTTCACGATATTCTATGAAGGTGCGCCGGTGCATACGGGCGTTGTGCCAGTGGGCGGGCACCATATCACCACTGATATTGCGCGTGGATTAAACGTCGCACTGCCGATAGCCGAGCGTATCAAAACGCTTTATGGCAGCGCGCTGGCCTCGTCTGACGGTGAACGCGAGCAGTTTGAGCTGCCTGCCAATGACGGTGAGGCGCAAATGTTGCCGCGCAGTGAGCTGACGAAAATCATTCGCCCGCGTCTTGAAGAAACCTTCGAAATGATTGAGGCGCGGGTCGCAAGTTCGGGTATGGCGCATCTGGCGGGGCGCCGTGTGGTGTTGACCGGCGGTGCGTCGCAGCTTTCCGGCGTGCCGGAATTGGCGCAAACAATACTTGACCGGCAGCCACGCCTCGGTTTTCCGATGCGGCTTTCGGGCCTGCCGGAGGCGGCGGCCGGCCCATCTTTTGCGGCATGTGCCGGTCTTTTGAATTATGCCGGGCGTCAACATGCAGACGCCGCACTTGTTTCTGAAAATGCCGGCGGGCCGTTTGGTCGGCTGGCGGCTTGGCTGAGGAGGAACTTTTAATGCAACGCATATTTGTATCAGCGTATTTAACTGGCCTGGGGCCACCTGTGACGGGCAATGAGAGCTTGTCGGGAGCATGCACCACCTGGATATTGGGCGCAGGGTCGCATGCTTTTTCAACTTTGGAAAACATGCCCAACACGAACGAGTAGAAAAGGAGAACGCCATGAGTATTCATCTTACCGTTCCACCGAAAAGGGAACTTAAACCCCGTATTGTCGTGTTTGGCATCGGGGGCGCTGGTGGCAATGCGGTCAATAATATGGTGAGCGCAGGGCTGGAAGGCGTCGATTTTGTCGTCGCCAATACCGACGCACAGGCACTTGCGGCCAGCCAGGCCGATCGCCGAATTCAGATGGGCAGCAAGCTCACTGAAGGATTGGGTGCCGGCTCAAATCCGGAAGTCGGCCGTCAGGCCGCCGAGGAGTCGATGGCTGAAATCGTCGACATGTTGCAGGGCTCGCATATGGCCTTTGTTACAGCCGGTATGGGAGGGGGCACCGGCACCGGTGCGGCACCCGTGATTGCCCGCGCCGCACGCGAATTGGGCGTGCTGACCGTCGGTGTGGTCACCAAACCCTTCGATTTTGAGGGCACACGGCGCATGCGGTCGGCCAATGAAGGCATAAACGAACTGGCCAAGGAGGTTGATACGCTTATCATCATCCCGAACCAGAACCTGTTCCGCATCGCCAATGCCCAGACGACATTTGCCGAAGCCTTTGCAATGGCCGATGAAGTTCTGCATTCGGGCGTGTCCGGCATTACCGATTTGATGATCAAGCCGGGGCTTATTAATCTCGACTTTGCCGATGTCAAAACCATTATGGACGAAATGGGCAAAGCCATGATGGGTACGGGCGAAGCCGAAGGCGACAACCGTGCCATCGAAGCCGCAGAGGCCGCGATTGCCAATCCGTTGCTCGACGATGTGTCGATGAGCGGGGCCAACGGTCTGTTGATCAATATTTCCGGCGGCGAAGACATGACGCTTTATGAGGTTGATGAGGCCGCCAACCGCATCAAGGATGAGGTTGACGAAAACGCCAATATCATCATCGGTTCAACCTTCGACGATAATCTGAAGGGCATGGTGCGGGTCTCCGTTGTCGCTACCGGCATTGAGGCGGGGGCAAAATCCAAATTGCGCCCCGTCACGCGTGGCGAGGTGATTAATATGGGTCAACAGATGCAGGATTATCCCTCTGCCGAGACGCCAGAAACCGAGGGTGAAGGGGCGAGCAGCGAATTGCCATCCTTCATGCAAGCCGATGCCGCGCCACCTGCGGTTGAAGATGTTGCGGAAATCACAGAGCCGGAGCCTGCGGCAGAAGCTCCGGAGATTGCCGAAGAAGCTGATGAGGGGGAACTTCCGGGTTTTCTGCGTGAGCCGAAACTGGCGCCGCGGCGCGAAGTGTCGAAACGCTCGCGCTCATTCCTTGACCGTGTTTTGGGCACCAACCGCCAGCCGCCCAAGGAAGAAAGCCATCTGGCCACCAACTCGATAGAGGAGGCAGAGCCTTTGGAGGATAATGAGCGGGTCGAGCCGCGCCTTGGGGAAACGGCTGAGATTGCCGGACGCGATATTGATGATGCGCCGGCACCGGATCAACGTCCGGCGGCAATTCTCGATGCGCCCGAAGCGACACCGGCTGAACCGGCGCCAATGGTGGCTGCGGCACCGACGCAGAATGAACCGACGCTGGACCTCGATACAACCGAAGCACCTGCTCCGGCAGCAAAAGTCGAAATGCCGGAACCGCCGGCACCGCAAGTTTCGGTGAATTCTGTGGCGCCGACACCGACGATTGCTGACCAAGCACCTGTGGTTCAAACGCAGATGCAGACCGCGCCGAGCATGAATGCGTCTTACGAGGCCGACCAGTTGGATATTCCGGCCTTCTTGCGTAGGTAAAAAATATGGGAAAAGCCCGGACCTTGTGTCCGGGCTTTTTTCGATCCCCTCTTCTTTTTTTTGACCCCTGTGAGACGATTTGGTTGGCTTTGTTACAAGGCCGTAATATTAGGCAATAATCTGTTATTTGTACTTGGTTTCACGCTTTTGTAGAACAAAAATCAGAAAAGTAGTTGAAACCAAGGACAAACGCCCGATGGCACCACCCCCCGCCACAATTGCTCAGATACACGAGCGTTTCCCGGCCGTCGCTTTTGCCGGAACACCGGGTATTCAGCAGTTTAACGCGCAGCAGACAACGCTGGGTGCAGCTGTCTCTTGTCGGGGCATTGGGTTGCATTCGGGCGCGGAATTGGCCATGCGCCTTTTGCCGGCAGCAGTAGACACCGGCGTTGTTTTCATCCGCACA
Source organism: uncultured Rhodobiaceae bacterium (assembly GCA_913020275.1). Taxonomy (GTDB): domain Bacteria; phylum Pseudomonadota; class Alphaproteobacteria; order RS24; family RS24; genus UBA7378. Next base: position 3,797 of record CAJWBV010000013.1, on the reverse strand, counting down.
GATATTGCCGATCGTGATGAGGCATCCATACCCGCCCTGTTCGGCAGCGTATGCGATGTCACCCTGTCAACCAAAATCGGCAACAGCCACGGGCATGTGGTTGGCACGATTGAGCATTTGTTGGCGGCGCTGGCCGGTATGCGGGTTGATAATGTCATCGTTGAAATCGACGGGCCGGAAGTGCCGATTATGGATGGCAGCGCCCAACCTTTTGTCGATTTGATGCACAGTGTCGGTATTGTTGAATTAGACGCGGTGCGTCGGGCCTTGCGCGTCAAGAAGCCGGTGCGGGTATCGCAAGGTGACAGCTATTGCGAATTGCTGCCCGAAGACGGATGTGTTTTTGAAGCTGAGATTGATTTTCAAAGCGGCGCAATCGGGCGTCAGGCATATCAGCTTGACCTTATGGCCGAGAATTTTGACGTGGATGTCGCCGGTGCGCGTACGTTCTGCATGTTGCATCAGGTTGAAGCCATGCACAGCGCGGGGCTTGCACTGGGTGGTTCCATTGAAAACGCCATTTTGGTTGATGGCGATGTCGTCATGAATGAAGAAGGTTTGCGGTCCCCGAAAGAGTTTGTGCAGCACAAACTTCTGGACGCCATTGGCGATCTTTACCTGCTCGGCTTGCCCATGATCGGCCGGTATCGCGGGCATAAATCGGGCCACGCACTGCATAACAAACTTCTGCACGCCCTGTTCCTTGAGGCGGATGCCTTCGAACTTGTCAATCTGTCTGGTGCGGACAAAATCCTCGCCGCCGAATAGACCCGCGTTTTTTTACGCCTTCTCTCTACTGGCATCCTTTCCTTCAATGCTGTAAAACTATGGCTCATTGGCTCTTTTTGGACCGTGGGGCGCTATCTCATTATGACGTGGAAACAATTATTAACTGTATGTGCTGTGTGCGGCGTGTTGTCGGCTTGCGGTGCAAATGAACCGGAAATCGCAGAATATATCGAGCGACCTGTCGAACAGATTTACAACGAGGCTTTTGACGAGTTGGAGCGCCGCAATTTCATCAGTGCGGCACAGCAGTTTGATGAAGTTGAGCGCCAGCACCCCTATTCCATTTGGGCGCGCCGTGCCATGGTTATGGCCGCCTATACCTATTATTTGCAGAATAAATATGATGAGGCCATTCTCACAGCGCGCCGCTTTATTTCGCTCTACCCCGGCAACAAGCGCGCAGCCTACGCCTATTATCTCATCGCCATGTGCCAGTATGAGCGGATCTCGGACGTCAAGCGCGACCAGTTGATAACCGAATTGGCCCAGCAAGCGCTGGTCGATGTAATCCGGCGTTTTCCGGAATCAGACTATGCCCGTGACGCAATTTTAAAACTCGACCTCACCAGCGACCATTTGGCCGGCAAGGAAATGGATGTGGGCCGCTATTATCTGAAGCGCGGCTATTATGTTGCGGCCTCGGTGCGGTTTTCCAATGTCATCAAAAACTTCCCCCGCACCTCGCATGTGCCCGAAGCCCTGCATCGGCTGACTGAGGTTTATCTTTCGCTCGGCGTTAACAATGAGGCGCAAAATGCCGCCGCAGTCCTGGGCTATAATTTCCCCGACAGCCGTTGGTATCGTGACAGTTACCGGATGCTGGTTGACCGCGAGCTAACCCCTGAGGAAGATCCCTCATCCTGGATTGGCAGGGCTCTCGACAAGGTCTTTTAGGGGCCGCGAATGCTGCTATCACTGTCGATACGCGACATTGTTCTTATCGATAAGCTCGATCTCGATTGGCACGGCAATCTGTGTACGCTGACCGGCGAAACCGGTGCCGGAAAATCCATTTTGCTGGATGCGCTGGGCCTTGCCATAGGCGCGCGCGGCGATGCCGGTCTGGTGCGTAATGGGGCCGCACAAGGCAGCGTTACGGCGGTGTTTGATATCTCGCAAAACAAAGATGTGTTGGCAGTTTTGGAGGAAAACGGAATACCAACCGACACAATGGAGCTTATTCTGCGGCGTATTCAGACCGCCGACGGGCGCAGTCGGGCTTTTTGCAATGATGCGCCGGTCAGCGTGGGTCTGCTTGCCCGGCTCGGCAACGCTTTGGTGGAAATTCACGGGCAGAACGAAAGTCAGGCACTGACCGACGCCGCCACCCAGCGTCGCTTGCTCGACCAGTTTGCCGGCATTGACGAGGACGTGCGCGCGCTCGGGCAATTGCACAGCACCAAATTACAGCTTGAAAAGCGCCTGACATCACATCGCGAGGCTTTGGCGCGCGCGGCGGAAGAAGCCGATTATCTGACCAATGCCGTGGCCGAGTTGCAGACGCTGGAGCCGCAGAACGGTGAAGAAGAAACATTGGCCGATCAGAGCTCGACTAACATGGAAAACGGCGCTGAGGCCTATCCATACGACTCACCGTTAAGTAATCCTGAAACTGCCCTGGCGCTCGCCCAAACCCTCGATGCTCTTGACCAGGCTCTCCATCCGTTGGAAAGTCCATTTTTCGGTGAAGAGACGGAGGGCGGCCCGTCCCCATCAACTCCTTTGGAAGAAATGACGCAATCTCCAACCTCTGAGAACAATTCTGAACCCGCGAATCCGGATCAAGCTTCTCAACAGTCTTCATCCGAACAACCCTCGTCAGGACCGGGAGAGTCCTCCTCCCCCTCTTCTGCGGAAGCTCTCAACCAAGCCGCTCAAGCTCTCGCCCAAGCCACCCAAGCCCAAGCCATGGCCATGGCCGCTGCCAGAATTGCGGAACAAAAGGCCCTGATTGAAGGCTCTACCCTGAACTCAGGAGAAGGATCGGAGGTGGACGCCGCGGCCAGAATCACCTTGCAGGATTTGCCCATTCCGAACTTGGAAAACAACTCCGAACTGGAGTGGAATCAACTTCCACCCAAATTGGCCAAGGATTTAATGGGCGGGAAACGAGAGGCTGTTTCGGGAGAGTTCCGCAACCGGGTGGAAGCCTATTTTCGGGCGATGTCCGACCAGTCCCGTCAAACAAGGAGATAAGTTTCATGCAAAAACTCATCTCATTGACTATCCTCTTCTGCTTCGCCGCGGTTTTCGGGCAGGATAACGAAGAGAACTCTTTGGACGTCGGTAACCCCTTCAAACCCGACAAAGTCGACAAGGCGATCGAAAGGGGCATTGGCTTTCTCATGAAAAAACAACGGGGTGACGGAGCGATTCTCGATCGTGGCCACGACACCACCATGACGGCGCTCTCGCTCATGGCCATGGCCGCAGTGGGCAATCAACCGATCAACCCTGATGACAAGGGGCGGATGATGAGGAAGGCGCTGGACTTCGTTCTTCAGGAAGACAGGCAGGATGAGAACGGATACTTCGGCAAAAAGGACAACGGACGGATGTATGGCCACGGAATCATCACGCTGATGCTTTCCGAAATGCTGGGCATGGGAATGGATGACGAAGGGGACAGACTGATTCTGAAAAGATGCGAATCCGCCATCGGACTCATTCTTCGTTCCCAAGCCGTGCCCAAAAGCACCTCCCATCAGGGCGGATGGAGATACTCTCCGGACTCCAGAGATGCGGATCTGTCGGTTACGATCTGGCAATTAATGGCTCTGCGCTCGGCCAAAAATGCCGGGCTCAAAGTTCCCTCTTCGGCCATCGAGGAAGCGATCGGCTATTTGCGGAGATCCTACTGGTCCTCCTTGGATGAAAGAGGTGAACCACTGAGGAAGGTATCCGGTTTCGCTTACCAACCGGGGGGGCACCCCGATTATGCCACTACGGCCGCCGGACTTCTTGCCATGCAAGTTTGCGGACAATACGAATCTCCCTTCGTCAAAGGA
>CAJWBV010000012.1 GCA_913020275.1 uncultured Rhodobiaceae bacterium | reverse complement strand
AGACGTTCGGTAAATTCCAGCCCGTTAATGCCCGGCATCATCACATCCAACACCAGCAAATCATAGGTTAGCGCGCCCATTCTTTCTTGCGCCTGCGCAGCATCCGCCGCTGCGCTTGTGCGATACCCATTATCGCTGAGATATTTTTTCAGCAATTCACGAATACGCGTGTCGTCATCCACAATCAAAATATGCGGCGTTGTCTCGTCCGGAACCGACATTAGTCTTTTTGCTCCGGAGCAAGGCTTTTTGCCTTGCGCGAGGTTGCAATTAGATCATCGACATTTTCCCTGTCGGCCGGATTAATCACCAGCCGCATAACCTTTTTCCAGCTATTGAAAGTGGCGGTGTCCACCTCGGCCGCCACCTGCTCAAAACGGCCGATTTGCGGGGCGATAAGGCTGTCATGCAGCTTGTGCCCTTTGGCTGTCAGGAACAAAAGGCGCTTGCGCCGGTCGTGAACGCCAATTTTTTGGTTGATATAGCCCTCGTCGATGAGTTCACGCAGAACGCGCGCCAAACTCTGTTTGGTAACCCGCAATATGTTTAAAAGATTGGCAATGCTCAACCCGGGATTGCATCCTACAAAATGCAATACGCGGTGGTGCGCGCGCCCGAAACCGTGTTTTTGTAAAATGGCATCTGGATCTGAAATAAAATCTCGGTACGAAAAAAACATCAATTCAATGGCGTCTTTATAATCGTGTGATCCCGACTGTTCTTTTACCTTTTTCATCGGCGTCTTTCGGTATTAACCATCTTAAGCGCGCTTCAAAATAAGTCAGCTTTATTGACATATAATGAGCACGTTGATAGCGTAACAATACATAAAAAAAATGTTTTCGCCAAATACACGAAATTCCGGTTAAAGGACAGTTAACTCTATGGATGGTGCGTTTGACCAGCGTGACGGCTTTATTTGGATGAACGGGGCGCTCATCCCGTGGACGGATGCGCGTGTGCACGTTCTTACCCATGGTCTGCACTATGCCTCAAGCGTGTTTGAAGGCGAGCGCGCCTATGCGGGGGCGGTTTTCAAATTACGCGAACATACAGAGCGTCTAATTTATTCGGCCAAAGAGCTGGGGTTTGAAATTCCTTATGCGGCCGGTGAAATTGATGCGGCCTGCATTGAAACGCTTGAAGCCAACGGCCTTGTTGACGGTTATCTGCGTCCGGTCGCGTGGCGCGGCAGCGAAATGATGGGTGTGTCAGCACAAAATAACCGGATTAATCTTGCCATTGCTGCGTGGGAATGGCCGTCTTATTTCGACCCGGAAGAACGGCTCAAGGGTATTCGCCTTGATATGGCAGACTATCGCCGACCTTCACCGGAAACTGCGCCCTGCCACGCCAAGGCCGCTGGACTGTATATGATTTGCACGCTGTCCAAACACGCCGCCGAAAGCAAAGGCTATGCCGACGCGCTTATGCTGGACTGGCGCGGCCGCGTGGCCGAGGCGACCGGAGCCAATGTTTTTTTTGTGGATAACGGTGTTTTGCACACGCCGGAGCCCGACTGCTTTCTGGATGGTATCACGCGACGCACGGTGATGGATCTGGCGCGCGCCCGCGGGCTGGAAATTATCGAGCGCGCCATCATGCCCGAAGAGATGGAAAATTTCAGCGAATGTTTCATCACCGGAACGGCGGCAGAAGTTACGCCTGTTTCCGAAATCGGCCCGTATAAATTCACCCCTGGCGATATCAGCATTAACCTGCTGAATGATTATCTCGCGCTGGTCGGTGGAGACACTGCGTAAAAGGCTTTTTTTCCGTTCGCGAACATGGCACAATTTTCCTAACAGAGGTGTGCGTCATGGGTTTTTACAATAAATATGTTCTGCCGCGGTTTTTGAACGCGGCCTGCGGTACCAAACCGATTATCAAGCAGCGCGAAAAAGTTGTGCCTGCATGCACCGGACGGGTGCTGGAGGTTGGCATGGGGTCAGGGCTGAACCTGTCCTTTTATGATCCCGACAAGGTGGATATGGTGTTCGGATTGGAGCCAGCCCCCGAAATGGTGGCGCGCGCCAAGCCGCTGGCTGAAAAGGCTGCTTTTCCGGTTGAATTTATCGACCTGCCCGGTGAGGAAATTCCGCTTGAAGACAACAGCGTTGATACTGTTCTTCTGACCTATACGCTCTGCACCATCCCCGGAACGCTGGCCGCAATGGAAGGCATGCGGCGGGTGTTGAAGCCGGGCGGCACTTTGCTGTTTTCCGAACATGGCCGCGCGCCCGATGCCGCGGTGCAAAAATGGCAAGACCGGCTCAATGGCGTTTGGGGCCGCATTGCCGGCGGGTGCAATATCAACCGCGATATTCCGACATTGATTGAAGAGGGCGGGTTTAAAATCACCGATATGGACGCCATGTATGTGCCTTCCACCCCGCGCATACTCGGCTTCACCTATTGGGGCGCGGCGCAGATCCGCTAAATTTTCCAAAATTATATGCTGTAAGCCCATCTTAGTCTTGACTCTGGATGTTGCTTAAAATAGAACAAAACAAGAACAAAATCCTGATTACGGTCTTGTGATTAATGCGTGAAAAAAAATATCAGGCAGAGCAGCGCCGCCTGACGGTTAACCGTCTGCGGCACAAGCTCCGGAAGTTTGAGCTGGTGCCGACGGCGGGGGAGGCCGTGCCCAGCGGCTTTGAGGCCATTGATGCCTGCCTGTCGCCGCATCACGGCCTGTTGCGCGGCGGTTTGCATGAAATCTGCGCGGCAAAAACCGGTGATTTTGCCAGTGCTGCGGGGTTTGGCGCGCATCTGGCGGCGCAATTTGCCGATGGCAATGCCGTGGTGTCCGGCCAGACCCGACAATCTGTCGGTGAGCATGGCCGGCCCTATGCGCTGGCCTTGCCGACGGTTGGGCTTATCCGGCAGCAGCTCATTCATATTAACGGGGCGGATCTGCCGGATTTGTTGTGGGCCACGGAAGAGGCGCTGGGTTGTCCGGCGGTTGGGTGCGTGGTGCTGATGAGCCTTGAGCAGGCACCCGATTTTACCGCCAGCCGCCGATTGAGCATGGCGTGTCGTGCGGTCGGGCGGCCATTGGTGTTAGTGCTGGGTGCCGAAGCGGGCCAAGCCTCAACAGCGGCGACAACGCGCTGGCAAATCTCCGCAGCCCCGCATAATAGCTGGCAGGTGCGCCTGCAGCGTTTGCGCGGCAGTTTTAAGCGTCCACCGCCCATGGCAGGCTGGCAGGTTTTTCCATGGCGCGAAACCTTGCCCGTTTCTGATGATACTGTTTCCGATAACACGACACCTGAAAGCGTGTCCGTGCATGCCACAGCCGCTTACGGCAGTTAGGGTGGGGTGCTTGTATCATGCCACAATCCACGCCACACGTGCCACCACAAGTGCCTGTTCTGCCCGCCCTCGATACTGCGCCGACCGGACGGCGTATTGTGGCAATCTGGTTTCCCCATTGGCTGAGTGAAATCGTCATGCCGGCTGAAAAGCGCGATGCGCCTTTTGTGCTGGCCGAACACCAGCGCGGAACACAACGTCTGGCGGCGGTCAATATCGCTGCCGAGGCTTGCGGCCTCTACACCGGCATGGCGTTGGCCGATGCGCGCGCGCTGGTGCCTGATATGCATATTGAGATGCTCGATCCGGCGTGGGGGGTGGCCGCGCTCGATAAATGCGCCCGCTGGTTGCGTCGCTACACCCCATGGGTCGGTGCTGACACGCATCCCGACAGCCACGGCTTGTTGCTCGACATAAGTGGTTGCGCACATTTGTTTGGCGGCGAACGCCGCATGCTCGACGACATGCGGGCGCGGTTCAACCGGCGGGGTATCACTTGCTGTATCGCCGTGGCTGATACAATCGGCAGCGCCTGGGCATTGGCGCATTACGGGCCGGACAGCCTAATCATCGCCCCGTCCGGCCATGGCGCCGATGCGGTGATGGATTTGCCGCCGGGTGCTTTGCGCCTGCCCGAAGATGCGTGCGATCTGTGCCGGCGTCTGGGGCTTGATAGCGTCGCAGCGTTGGCGGCGTTTCCACGGACATCCCTGACACGCCGCTTTGGACCCTATCCGGTGATGCGGCTGGAGCAAGCGCTGGGGCAGGCGGGTGAAATGCTCAATCCATGTGTGCCGGCGCCGGAATTTATCGTGCGGGAAAACCTTGCACAGGGGATAACACAGCTCGATGTTATTGCCAGCCTCACGCAAAATATGTGCGCGACGCTGGCCGCGAAACTTTTTGCCGCCGGTCAGGGGGCTACGCGGCTCGATCTTGTTTTGACCCGTGCCGACAATGAGATGCAGGCACTGTCGGTGCGTCTGGCGGCACCTTCAGCTGAGGCTGACCATTTGGCGCGATTGCTGGCGACGCGCCTTGAGCGTATGTCGCGGGGGTTTGACGCCGGATGCGGGGTTGAAACCTTATGTCTTGCGGCCAGTGCCACGGCTGATGTCATCACGCCGCAAGCCCCGCTAACGCTCGGGCACAAGGCTTTCAAAGCACCTCCTGTTGCGGTATTGGCTAGCCTGTTTGATCGGCTGGCCGGGCGTTTGGGGCCGCAAGTTGTCGTGCGTCCTGTCGTGCATGCGTCACATATCCCAGAACATGCGGTCGGCTATCGGCCGGTGCATGCCGCCCCGCTTTCCGGCGAGGCCGATGATGCGGGGCTGTCGACCGCTACCGCACCGGAGCCGCAAACGCGCCCGCTCTTCATGTTGTGTGCACCCGAACCCATTGAGGTGATTGCCGAGATTCCCGAGGGTGCGCCCTACCGGTTTCGCTGGCGGCGTGTGCTGCACGAAGTGGCCCGCGCACAAGGGCCCGAACGCATCAGCCCGGAATGGTGGCCCTCGGCGCGCCGGCATAACAGCCTGACCCGTGATTATTTCCGCGTGGAAGACCGTAACGGGTGTCGCTTCTGGATTTATCGTGACGGGCTTTACGGGCGCGAAACCGGACGTGTGCGCTGGTTCATGCACGGGGTGTTTCCGTGAGTGATGAAAATACGGGCTTTGCCGAGCTGACAGCGATTTCCAATTTCAGTTTTTTGCAGGGCGGCGCGCATCCTCAGGAAATGGTGCAGCGCGCCGCGCATCTTGGCTATCAGGCCGTCGGGCTTGCCGACCGCAACACGCTGGCCGGTGTTGTGCGCGGCCATGTTGCCGCGCGTGAGGCGGGCATTCGTTTTGTGCCCGGTGCCCGTCTGGTCACGCAATGCGACTTCGAGGCGGTGTGCTATCCGCGCGACCGCACGGCCTATGCTGCCCTGTCGCAATGTTTGACGCGGGGCAACCGGCGCGCCGTGAAAGGCCAGTGCCTGTTACAGATGGAAGACATTGAAACGCTGGCAAAAAACAGCACCCAATGTTGGATTGTGGTGCCACCAGCTTCCACACCGGCTTGCGCAGATGACGGGTTTCGTGAAAAGCTGGTGCGCCTTGTTAAGGCCGGTGCAACAACCGGCGGGCATGTCTATCTGTTGCTTGCACCGCCTTACGGCGCCGATGACGGCGCGCATTTTGACCGCTTGGCGGCGCTGGCAAGCTGGGCGGGAGCACCGCTGGTTGCCGGGTTCAACCCGCTCTATCATGACCCGGCGCGCCGCCGCTTGCAGGATGTGCTGACATGTATTCGCCACCACTGCACGCTGGACACGGCCGGTTATCGTCTGGCGGCGAATGCCGAGCGTCATCTGAAGCCTTTGGCCGATGTGACGCGGCTTTTTCGTGCGTTTCCCCAGGCGGTGGCGAATATTCAAAATATTTTATCGGCCTGCCGGTTTTCGCTTGATGATCTGGTCTATCAATATCCCGAAGATGCTTTTGATCACACGCTTTCGCCCCAGCAATTGCTGGAAAAGCTGGTTTGGGAGGGTGCGCGCGGGCGGTTTTCCGACACGGTGCCGGAGAAGCTGGAAAAGCTCATTCGCTATGAGTTGAAGCTCATCGGCGAACTTTCCTATGCGCCGTATTTTCTGACCGTTCACGATCTGGTTCAGTTTGCGCGCCGCAAGCGCATTTTGTGTCAGGGTCGTGGCTCGGCGGCCAATTCCGCCGTGTGTTATTGCCTTGGCATCACGGCAGTCGATCCCAGTCGGTTGGATTTGCTGTTTGAACGCTTTATTTCTGCCGAGCGCAATGAGCCGCCGGATATTGATATTGATTTCGAACATGAGCGGCGCGAAGAAGTCATTCAGTATATTTACCAAAAATACGGGCGTGAACGCGCCGGCATTGCGGCAACGGTGATCACCTATCGCAGCCGCTCGGCTGTGCGTGAAGTTGCCAAGGCGATGGGGCTTTCCGGCGATGTGGCCAGTGCGCTTCTGGCGTTGAACTGGGGTGGCGGCAGCCGACCGCCGCCGCCCGAACATATTCGCGAAGCCGGACTTGACCCGGAAAAACCGGCGCTTGCGGTGACACTGGATATGGCCGCCGAACTGATCGGGTTTCCGCGGCATTTGTCGCAGCATGTCGGCGGCTTTATCATCACCAATGAACGCCTCGACAAAATGGTTCCAATCGGAAATGCGGCCATGGCAGACCGCACTTTCGTCGAATGGGACAAGGATGATTTGGACGCGCTGGGCATGTTGAAAATCGATGTGCTGGCATTGGGCATGTTGAGCGCGATCCGGCGCAGTTTTGACCTTATTGCCGCCCATCACGGCAAAAATTTTGAACTGGCGACCGTGCCTGCCGAAGACAGCAATGTTTACGACATGCTGTGCCGTGCCGAGGCAATCGGGGTGTTTCAGGTGGAAAGCCGCGCGCAAATGAACATGTTGCCGCGTTTGAAACCGCGCGATTTCTACGATCTGGTTATTGAGGTTGCCATTGTGCGGCCGGGACCCATTCAGGGCGATATGGTGCATCCCTATTTGCGTCGGCGCAATGGCGAGGAGACAGTGAGTTTCCCCTCACAGGAACTGGAAGACGTGCTCGGCAAAACGCTCGGCGTGCCCCTGTTCCAGGAACAGGCCATGCGCATCGCCGTGATTGCGGCAGGCTTTACCCCCGCAGAGGCTGACCGTCTGCGTCGCGCGATGGCGACGTTTCGCAAAAGCGGCATTATCCACGAATTTGGCATGCGGCTTATTGAAGGCATGGTGGCGCGCGGCTATACGCAGAATTTTGCCGAGCGGTGTTTCCGCCAGATTGAAGGGTTTGGCGAATATGGCTTTCCCGAAAGCCATGCCGCCAGCTTTGCCCTGCTCGTTTACGTGTCGGCATGGCTCAAATGTTATTATCCCGCCGCTTTTTGTGCGGCGCTGATTAACAGCCAGCCCATGGGCTTTTACGCCCCCGCCCAGCTTGTGCGCGAGGCTCAACGACAAGGCGTGCATGTTTTGCCGGTGTGTATTAATCGCTCGGACAGCGAAGCCGACCTTGAGCGGCACGAAGACGAAATTGCCCTGCGGCTCGGGTTCAATCAGATCAGTGGTCTGGCGGTGGCCGATTATGAGGCGTTGGTTGCCGCGCGGCGTCTTGGCGGGCCGTTTGACAGTGTTGCCGATTGTGCCAAGCGCGCCGGGCTTGGCCCGGGCGCGCTGGAACGTCTGGCGCGGGCAGATGCGTTTGCCGGTCTTGGATTGTCGCGGCGGCAGGCTTTGTGGGCGGTGCGCGCGCTGGCACCGGAAAGCCGCGCGGCGGCGCTGCCTTTATTTGCCCATCGCGGGGTTGACGTATTACCGCCCGAAGACGAACACGCCGCGGCACTGCCCGCCCTGCCGCCGGGCATGGAAGTGCTGGAAGATTATGCCAGCCTGCGATTGTCGCTCAAGGCGCATCCCATGTCGTTTTTGCGCGAAGATATGCACGCGCGCAACGTCCGGCCTTTGCAGGCTTTGGACACGGCAGGCAATGGTCGGCGCATTGGCGTTGCCGGTCTGGTGATCTGCCGCCAGCGTCCGGGAAGTGCCCGTGGCGTCGTGTTTTTGACGCTGGAGGATGAAACCGGCACCGGCAATATTGTCGTCTGGCCCGACAGGTTTGAGAAATATCGGCGCATTGTTATCGGCGCGCGCCTTATCCATATTGAGGGGCGTGTGCAGCGTAGTGGCGCGGTGGTGCATCTTGTAGCCGAACGCTTTACCGATTGCACCGAACAGCTTGTGACATTGATGGCGCAAAAAGGCATGCAGACGACTGCGCATCTGCCCAAAATATTACGCCCGAAAAAACAAACAGGCCGCAAAACGCCGCGCGAAATGGCCTGGCGCGGCCTTCAATAGCTTTAGGGGAAGGGTTTACTCGGCGGCTTCTTTTTCGGCTTCCAGCGAGGCAAGATATTTTTCCGCCTCCAATGCCGCCATGCACCCCATTCCGGCGGCGGTAACGGCTTGGCGGTAAATATCATCCGTCACATCACCGGCCGCATAGACGCCCTCAATTGAGGTTTCGGTGCTGTCTGGGGCGGTAATCAGATATCCGCCGGATTTGGTTTGTAATTGTTCGGTGAATAATTCTGTCGATGGCGCATGCCCGATGGCGATGAAAATACCATCGGCGTTCACCTCATGCGTTTCGCCGGTCTGGGTGTTGCGCAGGCGCGCGCCCGTCACTCCCAAAGGATCATCCGTGCCCAGCACTTCATCGATTTCGCTGTTCCACAATACCTCGATCTTGTCATGGGCAAGCAGGCGTTGTTGCAGAATTTTTTCACTGCGCAGGCTGTCGCGGCGGTGCACCAAGGTCACTTTCGAGGCAAAATTCGTCAGGAACAATGCCTCTTCAACGGCTGTGTTGCCGCCGCCGACCACCAACACTTCTTTGTTGCGATAAAAAAACCCGTCACAGGTTGCGCACGCCGAAACCCCAAATCCCTGAAATTTTTGCTCGCTTTCCAGCCCCAGCCATTTGGCTTGCGCGCCGGTGGCAATAATCACCGTATCGGCGGTGTAAATCTGCCCGCTATCGCCGGTCATGGTGAAGGGACGGGTGTTCAAATCGGCTTTGGTGATGATGTCGGAAATAATTTCTGTTCCCACATGCGCGGCTTGGGCTTCCATTTGCTCCATCAGCCATGGGCCCTGAATGGCATCGGCAAAGCCCGGATAATTCTCGACATCCGTGGTGATGGTCAATTGGCCTCCCGGTTGCAAGCCGCGCACCAGCACCGGCTCCAGCATGGCGCGCGCCGCATAAACCGCGGCTGTATAACCTGCCGGACCCGATCCGATAATCAATAGTTTCGTGTGCTTAATCTCGCTCATCACGCGCTCCACCTGTCCGAATAGCCCTAATGTAATGCCGATTCCGGCCAACCCAAGAGCACCCTTTGGTGCGAAGCAGATTTATTCAGAGGTTTTTGGTTTTTTTAGCGCAAAACAGCGCGTTTGATGTCCCATGCCTGCTGCAGGGCGGCCGCGATTTCCGGCGTCGCATTGGCCGGTGTCGACAAACGGGCGTCCAATTCTCCCGCGAACGGGCGGGTGAGGCCCGCTGCCTGCATGTCACCGTGAAAAGTGCGAAACTTGCGATTGCCACCTGCCAGTTCAAAAACTTGCACTGGCGCGCCGCTGGTACACGCTTCACCGACCATATTGACGCTGTCGGCAGTCACGATGATGTGTTCCGCCAATCCCAGTAGGGCGGCATAGGGGTTCTCGCCCTCATTGTCCCAGAAAAAATGTGGCGTGTGGGCAAGGCGCGCGCGCAAATGCGCCGCAAAAGCCGGCGGTGAGCGCCGCGAAACCGTTATCATGGGAAATATATTTTGCTCTGTCAGCGTCACAATATGGGTGGCGAGGCGCTCAAACTCGTCCATGGTGAAAGCATAGGCACTATTCGGGCCGCCGACCAAAACAGCAACGGGCGTGCGGGTTCCGCAATCAGTCAGCGCGCGCGCGCGCCATTTTTCGGCTTCGTTGCGCAGGGTTTCTTGCGTCAGCAAATGCGGTGACAAAAGCGTGCTCGTCACATTTGACCCATGCAGGCGGTCATGATACGGCGCCCAAACAAAATCGAAATGTCGCGGGTCAATGGCCGGTTTCTGGAAAAAGGCAATAAAACTGCGGCCGCCGGAGCGATATCCGATATAGCGCGCATGCGCCGCGGCCTGCCGCCCGCTTGCCAGCACAAGGTCTGGATAGGGTGGGGCGATGGCAGCGTCGCGTCGCACGCCGGGAAACGCTGTCCGATAGGGGCTCAGCCAGCGCCATGGCGGTTTTAGGTGCGTGTGGATCAACTGCGGCTCAACGCCCAGTGCTTTGGCGACGCCCAGCACAAGCACGTCATTACCGCGCCGCCCGCCTGTAATCGCCCAGACCCGCATGTGTTTCCCTGTTCAAACCTTGTCAAAACGCGTAATAATATTACGAGTTATACAGGAATTCGGGTAATGAAAAAACCACGCCTTGATGATATCGACTTGCGGATTATCGACGAGTTACAGCGCAACGGGCGCATGACCAATGTCGATCTGGCGCGGCGTGTCGGCATTTCGGCGCCACCTTGTCTGCGCCGTGTGCGGGCGTTGGAACAGGCCGGTTTCATCGCCGGTTATCACGCCAATGTAGACCCAGCACTTTTGGGATTTGGCGTGACTGTTTTCGCCATGGTCGGCCTGCACTCGCAAGCAGAGGCTGATTTGCAGGCCTTTGAAGCGCGGGTGGAAAGCTGGCCGGAGGTGCGCGAATGCCACATGCTGAACGGCGATATTGATTTCATTTTGAAATGCGTTGCGCCCGATTTGGCGAGTTTTCAGGATTTTTTGACGCAAAAACTAACCCCGGCCCCGAATGTCGCCAATGTCAAAACATCCCTGACTATCCGCCTGTCAAAAAAACTGCCCGGCGTGCCGGTGGAGCGGCGATAAAGACAAGCTTCTAGCTCTGAAGTTTTAATTTTCGGAATTATTATTGGAGTACCTTTGGGATTATTTATGGGTTTAAATAGATTTGCTA
>CAJWBV010000011.1 GCA_913020275.1 uncultured Rhodobiaceae bacterium | reverse complement strand
CACCGGCCAGAATAACAGAACCTGCGGTCGGTGCCTCAACATGGGCGTCAGGCAACCAGGTATGCACCGGCCACATTGGCATTTTGACGGCGAAGGACGCAAAAAACGCGAGCCACAACCAATTTTGCCAATCCGGCGCAAATGCCGTTTCCATCAGGTCGGGAATGAATGTCGTGCCGGTCTGCCAATACATAACAAGCACCGCCAACAGCATCAGAACCGAGCCCAGCAACGTGTACAGGAAAAACTTGAAACTGGCATAGACGCGCCGGCCGCCGCCCCAAATCCCGATAATCAGGAACATCGGAATCAAGCCACCTTCGAAAAACAGATAGAAGAGAATGAGATCCATGGCGCAAAAAACGCCGATCATCAGTGTTTCAAGCAGCAAAAAGGCCAGCATATATTCGCGCACGCGATGGGTGATAGAATGCCAGCTTGCCAGAATGCAAATCGGCATGAGCGCGGCCGTCAACAGGACAAACAGAACGGAAATACCGTCCACACCCATGGCATAGTCAACCCCGTCGCCCAGCCAGTTGATACGCTCGACAAACTGAAACGCCGCCGAACTTCCGTCAAACTGGCTGACCATAAACCCTGTCAGGAACAGGGTTACAACCGACGTCCACAAAGCCACAGCCTTGGCATTGTTGGCGGCCGTGGCTTCGTCACCGCGGATCAGAAAAATGAAGAAGGCACCCAGCAGGGGAAGGAACGTAATGGTGGAGAGGATCGGCCAGTCAGTCATTATTGCCCCCCTGTGAGCATGAACCAGCTCACCAATCCGGCAATGCCGAGCAACATGGCAAAAGCGTAGTGATAGACAAATCCGGTTTGCAGACCGACCGCGCGTCGGGTGAAATACAACACACTTGCGGCGATACCGTCGGGGCCGAAGCCGTCAATCACCGCGCCGTCGCCACCTTTCCAGAACAAGCGCGCCAGCCATTTCACCGGACGCACAAAAATGAAATTGTAAATTTCGTCAATGTACCATTTGTTGAGCAGGAATTTGTAAATCAAATCGTGTTCGGTCGCGAACTGGCCCGGCAATGTCGGACGGCGAATATACATCACCCAAGCAAGGGTGAACCCGGCTAGCATCATTACCAACGGCGACAGCTTCACCCATCTGGGAACTTCATGCAGATCGCGCAATACATTATTTTCCGCGGCGGTGAAAATACTGCCACCCCAGAAGACCGCCTGCCCGTCGCCAATGAAGAAATCATAAAATGTAAAGCCGGCAAATAAGGCACCAAGCGCCAGAATAATGAGCGGCACAAGCATTACCGGCGGGCTTTCATGCACATGGGCAAGCGTTTCGTTCGAGCAGCGGGGCAGCCCGTAAAATGTCAGGAAAATCAGCCGCCAGCTGTAAAACGAGGTAAACAGAGCCGCAACCACCAACAAACTAAAGGCAAACATATGCGGCCCGATTTGCGCGGCATAAGCGGCCTCAACAATCGCGTCTTTTGAGAAGAAACCGGCGGTGAGCGGAAAGCCGGTCAAGGCCAATGTGCCGATAATCATTACTAACCAGCTTGCCGGCACCAGCGTGCGCAGGCCGCCCATTTTTCGCATGTCCTGTTCGTCCTGCATGGCGTGAATGACAGACCCCGCGCCCAAAAACAGCAACGCCTTGAAAAAAGCGTGTGTGAACAAATGAAACATTGCCGCCTGATATGCGCCAACGCCGAGGGCGACGAACATGTATCCCAATTGCGAACAGGTCGAATAGGCAATGACGCGCTTGATATCGTTTTGCACCAAACCAACAGTCGCCGCGAAAAACGCTGTTACCGCGCCAACCACCGTGACAACGGCCAGCGCCGTCGATGACAATTCGAACAGCGGCGAACAACGCGCCACCAGAAAAATGCCGGCCGTCACCATGGTAGCCGCATGAATGAGCGCAGATACAGGTGTCGGGCCTTCCATCGCATCAGGCAACCATGTGTGCAGCAGAAATTGCGCCGACTTGCCCATGGCACCCATGAACAGCAACAGGCAAATCGTGGTGAGCGCCGGCAGGGTAAGGCCGAGGAATTCCAACTGTCCTTCGGCCAGCGCATTGGCTGCCGCAAACACATTGTCAAACTCCAACGACCCGACCGTAAAGTAAATTGCCGCCATGCCCAGAATAAGGCCGAAATCGCCCACACGGTTAACCACAAAAGCCTTGATTGCCGCCGCATTTGCCGACGGTTTTTTGAACCAGAAACCGATCAGCAGATAAGAGGCCAGACCCACGCCTTCCCAGCCGAAAAACAGCTGGACAAAATTATCCGCCGTCACCAGCACCAGCATCATGAAGGTGAACAATGACAAATAGGCAAAAAACCGCGCGCGCGCCGTATCGTGGCTCATATAGCCGATAGAATAGACGTGCACCATTGAGGACACGCACGTCACCACCACCAGCATTACGGCGGTGAGTGTGTCGATCCGCAGAACCCAGTCAATATTCAGCGTGCCGGAATGGATCCATTGCAACACCTGAACGGTTTTGGTTTCGCCATTGAGCCCGACATCAACAAAAGCGACGCACGACATCAAAGCCGACAGAACAAGCAGCGCTGTGGTTATGATTTCAGACTGACGATCGCCAATAACGCGCCCGAAAAGGCCGGCGATAAGGGCGCCCAACAACGGAAAAAAAACGATCGCCTGATACATCGTTAGCCTTTCATCTGGCTGACATCTTCAACCGCAATGCCGCCTCTGTTGCGGAAATAGACGACGAGGATCGCCAGACCGATGGCCGCCTCCCCGGCCGCAACCGTTAAAACCAGCAGCGCGAACACTTGCCCGACGAGATCACCCAGAAAAGCCGAAAACGCGACCAGATTGATATTCACCGCCAACAGCATCAGTTCGATGGACATTAAAATGACGATCACATTCTTGCGGTTCAAAAAGATGCCGAACACGCCGATTGTGAACAAAATGGCGGCCAGCGTGAGATAATGGTTCAACCCGATTTCCATCATGCCCCCCCTAAAGCCCTTGCCCAGGCTCGATGTCGACAAGCTCCACCCCGTCTTCGCGCCTGCGCGCGTTTTGCGCCGCAATGCTTTGTCGGCGGGGATTTTCGGATTTGACGAGTGTCAGCACAATGGCACCAATCATGGCGACCAGCAGCACCGCTCCGGCGGCCTGGAAATAATAAATATAATCAGTATACAGAACCCGCCCGATAGCCTCGGCATTGGTCATGCCTTCGGGCGTTGCTTGCGGCAGTGCGCTCTGACTGACCAACTGGGTTGAGGCGCCGAAAATCAGCAACAGCTCAAGCAGTAAAATCAGCCCGATGGTCGCACCGATCGGCATGTATTGGAGAAACCCCTCATTCAGCTCGGCAAAATCAATGTCCAGCATCATGACGACAAACAAAAACAGCACCGCGACGGCGCCGACATAAACCACCACCAATATCATGGCGAGAAACTCCGCCCCCATCAGCACGAACAGGCCGGCGGAATTGAAAAAGGTCAAAATGAGAAACAAGACCGAGTAAACAGGATTGCGCGCCGAAATCACCATAAAGGCGCTGGCAACGGAGACCGTTGCGAACAGATAAAATGCAAGAGATGTCAGGGTCATTGGATGTTCTGTTTATCTGTAGGGTGCGTCGAGTTCAATGTTTTTGGCAATTTCGATTTCCCACCGGTCGCCGTTCTCCAGAAGTTTCTGCTTGTCATAAATCAGTTCCTCGCGGGTCTCGGTCGCAAATTCGAAATTAGGGCCTTCCACAATCGCATCAACCGGACACGCTTCCTGACAAAAGCCGCAATAAATACACTTCACCATGTCAATGTCATAGCGCACCGTGCGCCGCGTGCCGTCATTATTGCGCGGGCCCGCCTCAATGGTAATGGCCTGGGCCGGACACACGGCTTCGCATAATTTGCACGCTATACAACGCTCCTGCCCGTTCGGGTAGCGGCGCAAAGCATGTTCACCACGAAAGCGCGGGGAAAGTGGGCCTTTTTCATATGGATAATTGACCGTGAGTTTCTGCTTGAAGAAATAGCGCATTGCCAGCCCGAAAGCCGAGATAAATTCGGCGAGAAAGAGTTCGCGCGCTGTTCGATCCAACCAAGCCATCGTCTGTCTCCCTCTTAGCCTGCCAGCCCGAAGTACTGGATTACACCGGCCGTCAGCACCACCCAGAAAAGCGAGATTGGCAGGAAAACCTTCCACCCAAGGCGCATGAGCTGGTCATAGCGATAACGCGGCACAATGGCCTTCACCATCGAAAACATGAAGCACATGAAGGTCATTTTGAGCAGGAACCAAACAACGCCTGGCACCCAGTTAAACGGCGCAATATCAAATGGCGGCAGCCAGCCACCCAGAAACAATATTGTCGTCATGGCGCACATCAGCACGATATTGGCAAGTTCGCCGATCATGAAGACGACATAAGGCGTTGAAGAATATTCGGTCATGAACCCCGCCACCAGTTCACTTTCGGCTTCGGGCAGATCAAAAGGCGGGCGATTGGTTTCGGCCAGGGCGGAAATGAAAAAAATCACAAACATGGGAAACAGCGGAATGGCAAACCACACAGTCTGCTGTGCCATGACAATATCTGTCAGGTTCAATGAGCCGACGCAAAGCAGCACGGTGATGATAACTAACCCTATGGAGACCTCGTAAGACACCATTTGCGCCGCCGAGCGTAGCGCACCCAAAAAAGGATATTTCGAGTTGGACGCCCAGCCGCCCATAATCACCCCGTAAACACCCAGTGATGAAATCGCAAATATATATAAAATGCCGACATTGATGTCTGACACGGCCCAACCTTCGGCAACCGGAATAACGGCCCATGCGCTCAGCGCCAAAAACAGCGTCACAATCGGTGCCAACAAAAACACCGCTTTGTTGGATGATGTCGGGAAAATAACTTCCTTGAAAAGATATTTCAGAATATCCGAAAAACTCTGCAGGAGACCAAAGGGTCCGACCACATTGGGCCCGCGACGCAAATGCACCGCCCCCCAGATTTTGCGCTCGGCATACATGAAAAAAGCCAGCCACAATAACAGTGCCACCAGAATGAGCAGGCTGTGTCCGGCAACAAGGAACGCCGGCCAAACATAAGTTTCGAGCAACAGATTATCCATCGGTACCCGTCCCGCCAATGGCTTTGGCGCGCTCGCGTTTGGCTTCGGCGCAAGCCGCCATGGTTGCAGAGGCGCGCGCAATCGGATTGGTGAAATAATAATCCGTGAGCGCCGGCGCAAAAGCCGCCGCATCCAACTCGGTTACATCTGCAACCGGCTTTTCGGGTACGCCTGCGGGCACCAGCTCGTCAAGGCGCGCCAAATGCGGGGCGAGCTCAAACATGACCGTGCGCAACGCGTCCACCGTGTCAAACTCAAGTGTCGCACCCAGGTGATCCGACAGCGCGCGGAAAATTTTCCAGTCTTCGCGCGCATCACCCGGCGGAAACGCGGCCCGCTCGCTCATTTGCGCGCGACCTTCCGTATTCACGAAAATAGCTTGTTTTTCGGTATAGGCTGCGGCCGGTAAAATCACATCGGCACCATGGGCCCCACGGTCGCCATGGCTGCCGATATAAATCACAAACGCACCCCCCAGTTCGTCGCGGTCTATTTCATCCGCGCCGTAAAGGATGACCGTGGAAATATCGCCAGACTTGCAGCCCTCGATTATGCCGTTGCGGTCACGCCCACCTTCACCGGGCAGAAACCCGACATCCATACCGCCGACACGTCCGGCGGCGGTATGCAAAACATTAAACCCGTTCCAGCCCTCTGAAATCATGCCGGTTTTATCCGCCAGTGCGAGGGCTTGCGCAAATACGCCTGCACCATCGGAGCGCGCCAGCGCGCCCTGGCCCAAAATCAACATGGGACGCTCGGCTTTCGACAGCACATCGGCAAACCCGTGCTTGCCCTCGACAAGCTCCGCCAGCGTTTGCGGCCCGGCACCGATGAACTCGGCGTCATAAGTCAAATCGGTCGGCTGACCGATTGCGGCAATGGGGAAGTTACCGGCCAACCAGCGCTTGCGGACACGCGCGTTTAGCACCGCAGCTTCAAGACGCGGGTTTGTGCCAATCAGCAACAGCGCATCGGCGTCCTCAATACCGGCAATGCCGGTGTTGAAAAGATAATTCGCGCGTGGGCCCGACAGTTTTGCGCCATCTTGACGACAATCAAGATGCGGACTGCCAAGTTTTTCCATCAGCGATTTCAAGGCAAATTGCCCTTCGGTACATACAAGGTCGCCCGCCAGCGCCGCAACCTGCCCGGAACCGGCCTCAAGCCGCGCGGCAATCGCGTCAAACGCGCTCGGCCAGTCTGTCGCCTGCAATTTATCGTCAACGCGCAAATAGGGCCGGTCAAGCCGCTGGGTGTTCAACCCGTCCCAGACAAAGCGCGATTTGTCGGACAGCCATTCCTCGTTCACCGCCTCATTGTCGCGCGGCAAAATCCGCATCACTTCGCGCCCGCGCACATCCACACGAATATTGCTGCCCACGGCATCCATCACGTCAATGGTCTCGGTTTTGCGCAATTCCCAGGGGCGCGCGGTAAAGGCATAAGGCTTGGAGGTCAGCGCACCAACCGGGCACAGGTCAATGACGTTGCCCGACATCTCGCTTTCCAGCGACGCCTCAAGATAGGTGGTGATTTCCATATCCTCGCCGCGTCCGATTGCGCCGATCTCCGGCACACCGGCAACTTCTGTCGCAAAGCGCACACAACGCGTGCAGTGGATACACCGCGTCATAACGGTTTTGACCAGCGGGCCCATTTCCTTTTCCTCGACAGCGCGCTTATTGTCTTCAAAGCGGCTCGAATCGACGCCATAGCCCAGCGCCTGATCCTGCAAATCACATTCCCCGCCCTGGTCGCAAATCGGGCAATCAAGCGGGTGGTTAATCAGCAAAAATTCCATCACGCCTTCGCGCGCCGACTTCACGCTGTCGCTTTGGGTGTTGACCACCATGTCCGGTGCAACCGGCATGGCACAACTGGCGACGGGCTTGGGCGCTTTTTCAACCTCGACAAGACACATGCGGCAATTGCCGGCAACCGACAAACGCTCATGATAGCAAAAGCGCGGAATTTCAACGCCCGCCTCTTCGCATGCCTGCAAAATGGTCGTGCCCGGCTCGACCTCAACGGCAATGCCATCAACGGTTACGTTCACGCGATCACTCATTCGGCAGCCTCCGCGGTCTGGCTTTGCTCAAGGCGCGCTTCAATCACCGGACGAAAATGCCGGATCAGCCCCTGCACCGCCCACGCCGCGGCATCGCCCAGCGCGCAAATAGTGTGGCCTTCAATCTGCTTGGTAACCTGCAACAGCATGTCAATCTCGCGCGGCTGTGCCCGGCCTGCGGCCAAGCGCTCCATGACGCGCCACATCCAGCCCGTGCCCTCACGACACGGCGTACACTGCCCGCAGCTTTCATGCTTGTAGAAATGGGAGATGCGGGCAATGGCTTTGACGACATCGGTTGATTTGTCCATGACAATTACACCCGCCGTGCCCAGCCCCGACTGCACGTCTTTCAGACTGTCAAAATCCATCAGCACCGTGTCGCAAATTTCTTTCGGCAGCAAAGGCACGGACGAACCACCCGGAATAACGGCCAGCAAATTGTCCCAGCCGCCGCGAACACCGCCGGCATGTTTTTCCAGCAGTTCCTTGAGCGGAATACCCATTTCCTCTTCTACATTGCATGGACGATTTACATGGCCCGAAATGCAGAAGAGTTTGGTGCCGGTATTTCCTTCGCGCCCCAATCCGGCAAACCAGCTTGCGCCCCGCCGGCAAATTGTTGGCGCCACGGCAATGCTTTCAACATTATTGACCGTGGTCGGGCACCCGTAGAGCCCGACATTTGCCGGAAATGGCGGCTTCAGCCGCGGCATGCCCTTTTTACCTTCAAGGCTTTCAATAAGTGCGGTTTCCTCACCGCAAATATACGCGCCCGCCCCGTGATGCACGTAAATATCATACGCCCAGCCAGAACCGGCCGCGTCTTTGCCCAGCAGCCCGTCGGCATAAGCCTCATCGACCGCGCGTTGCAAGGCTTCGCGCTCGCGCACAAACTCGCCGCGCACGTAAATATAGCAAGCATGCGCGCCCATCGCGAAACCGGCCAGCAGGCAACCTTCCAGCAATTTATGCGGCTCGTGGCGCATAATATCGCGGTCTTTGCACGTGCCCGGCTCGGACTCGTCGGCATTGACGACCAGATAATGCGGGCGGCCATCATTTTCTTTCGGCATGAAAGACCATTTCAGACCGGTCGGGAAACCGGCACCACCGCGACCGCGCAGGCCGGAATTTTTCACCTCGTCAATTACCCAGTCACGGCCTTTTTTGATAAGGTCAGCTGTATTGTCCCAGTCGCCCCGCGACTTGGCTGCTACCAGATCGGCACCATGAAATCCGTAAATATTGGTAAAGATACGATCTTCGTCGCGTAACATCACATATCACCTTTCAACACAGTCGGGCCGCCTTCGGGTGCCGATGCTTGTCGCCCGTTTTGCGGCCCCGTCATCACGTTGCGCCCGTGACGCAAATCTTCCAAGAGCCGTTCAAACGTATCGGCGGTCAGGTCTTCGTAAAAATCATCATTGATCTGCACCATCGGCGCATTGACGCAAGCGCCGAGGCACTCAACCTCAATCCAGCTTAGCTTGCCATCTTCTGAAATGTCGCCGCGTTCGCCAATTTGTCTCCGGCATACGGCCTTCAAATCATCCGCCCCGCGCAACCAGCACGGCGTGGTGCCGCACAGTTGAACAAAATATTTCCCCACCGGCGACAGGTTGAACATGGAATAAAAAGTTGCGACCTCAAGCGCGCGCATATAGGGCATGTCGAGCATGTCGGCGACGCAGCGTATGGCCGGTTCCGACAGCCAGCCCCCACCCTGCTTTTGAGCTTGCCACAAAAGCGGCAAGACGGCACTGGCCTGACGGCCTTCGGGATATTTGGCGATCTGGGTTGCAGCCCAATCCATATTCTCCGGGGTAAAGGCGAAACTGTCAGGTTGCTTGTCGTGAAGGCGGCGCACACTCATCGGTCAACCTCTCCGAACACGATATCCATTGACCCCAAAATGGCCGAAACATCCGGCAGCATATGGTCGCGGCACAAATGGTCCAGCGCCTGCAAATGTGCATAGCCCGGCGCGCGGATTTTGCAACGATAGGGCTTGTTGGAACCGTCAGCCACCAGATACACGCCAAATTCGCCTTTCGGTGCTTCCACCGCGGCGTAAACCTCCCCGGCGGGTACGTGATAGCCTTCTGTGTAAAGCTTGAAATGATGGATCAGGGCTTCCATTGATTGCTTCATTTCAGCACGTTTGGGCGGCACAACCTTGCCGTCAGCCGAAGAAACCGGGCCGTCGGGCATGTTCTCAATGCACTGCTTCATGATGCGCACCGACTCGCGGCATTCCTCGACCCGCACCAGATAGCGGTCATAGCAATCGCCGTTTTTGCCAACCGGAATATTGAATTTGAAATCATTATAGGCTTCGTAAGGTTGCGACCGGCGCAAATCCCACGCCAGACCAGACCCGCGCGCCATAACGCCGGTCAGCCCCCATGTCATGACATCCTCTGTCGACACCACGCCAATATCGACATTGCGCTGTTTGAAAATGCGGTTTTCGGTTAGCAAGCCTTCAATATCGTCCATGACCTCAAGAAACGGGTCGCAAAAATCGTATATATCCTGCAACAAATCTTCCGGAAGATCCTGATGCACGCCGCCGGGGCGGAAGTAAGCCGCATGCAGACGTGCGCCGCAGGCGCGCTCATAAAAAATCATCAGCTTTTCGCGCTCTTCAAAGCCCCACAGCGGCGGCGTCAGCGCGCCAACATCAAGGGCTTGTGTTGTGATGTTCAGAAGATGGCTCAGAATGCGGCCAATCTCGCAATAAAGCACGCGGATATATTGGCCCCGCCGCGGCACATCTAGACCCAGCATGCGCTCGACTGCCAGCGCGAAAGCGTGCTCCTGGTTCATCGGCGCGACATAGTCGAGCCGGTCGAAATAGGGAACCGATTGCAGATAGGTTTTGTGTTCGATCAATTTTTCCGTGCCACGATGCAACAGGCCGATATGCGGGTCGATACGCTCGACACGCTCGCCGTCCAAATCCATCACCAGTCGCAACACGCCATGTGCAGCCGGATGTTGCGGGCCAAAATTAATGGTGAATTTGCGGTCATCCTGAACCGGGGACTTCGATTGCGCTGACATGCGTCCTAACCTTCCTGCTCGTTAGTTGCACTGGCTTTTTCATCGCCCGGCAACACACCGCGGGACCCTTCCCACGGGCTCTCAAAATCAAAGTCACGAAATTCCTGAATAAGTGTTACCGGCTCGTAAACTACTTTCTTCTGGTCGTCGTCATAACGCACTTCGACGTGCCCGGTCAGCGGAAAGTCTTTACGCAAAGGATAGCCTTCAAAGCCGTAATCTGTCAGCAGGCGACGCAGATCAGGATGGCCGGAAAACAAAATGCCATACATGTCGAAGGCTTCGCGTTCAAACCAGGCGGCGGCCTCGAAAAGTTCTGTGAGGCTCGGCACTTGTGTTTCCTCGCCAGCTTGAACTTTGACGCGGATGCGTTGGTTCTTCGTCATCGACAACAGATGATAAACCACATCAAAGCGCAAGGCGCGTTCGGGGTAGTCGACCCCGCACAAATCAATCAATTGCGAAAAAGCACATTCCGGGTCGTCGCGCAAAAACTTGATGACCGGCTCAACCATGCCGGCATTGGCCTCAAGGTCCAATAACTCAATGAATTCGACAAGCGAGGGCTCTTGCCCGTCGTCCTGAAATTCGCCGTATTTCTCCCAGCGAATCGGAAAGGAGTCGTCTTTCCTGAAAAATAGATCCACACGCTGGTACTTTTTCGGGCCAACCCCTTTTGGCGTACCATGCGTCAACTGGACGTGCACACACGGGACGCCACCGACCGATGCCTTCTTGTTCAGCAGTAACGTTGCATCAGTATCCCGGGCAGCTCGATTTACGTAACGTCGCATCTCCCCTCGCAGCCAATCCAGACT
>CAJWBV010000010.1 GCA_913020275.1 uncultured Rhodobiaceae bacterium | reverse complement strand
CCAGTTCATCCGCCAGTTCCTGCAAAACATTTTCGCGCGTGCCGGCAAGCCCCACACGCGCACCCGCTCCATGCAGACAGCGCGCAATGTCCTGCCCGATTCCCCCCGACGCACCTGTCACCAACGCTGTTTTGCCGCTTAGATCAAACATTTCAGTCTCCTTGGGTTTCTTCCAGATAGGTGCGAATATCATCTGGTGTCGACAGGGCCGTCGCTGCCAGGCGCGGGTCGATGCGCCGCGCCATGGTTGCCAGCACCTTGCCATTACCAAGCTCGACGAGATTGCCGGCATCATTATCAGCAAGCCAGATCATTGATTCGCGCCAGCGTACGCGCGCCGTGATTTGCTCGACCAGCAATTGGCGAATTTCTTCCGGATCACTCACCGGTACCGCACACACATTGGCGATAACGGGCACGGCGGGTGCGGAAATTTTCGTTTCGGCAAGCGCGGCCTGCATTTCATCTGCCGCCGGTTGCATCAGAGAACAGTGAAACGGCGCACTGACGGGCAGTTCCATGGCGCGTTTGGCACCACGTTCCTTGGCCAAATCAATCGCGCGCGCTACCGCTGCCACATGGCCCGACACAACAACCTGTCCGACCGCATTATCATTCGCCGCGGCGCAAATTTCTTCGCCCTGCCCGGCTTCTTCGGCCACTTCGACAACCGCCTCAAAATCAAGCCCCAACAGCGCCGCCATTGCACCAACCCCCACAGGAACCGCACGTTGCATGGCCTGACCGCGCAATTTCAACAGGCGCGCCGCATCTTCAAGCTCCAGCGCGCCGCTGGCCGTGAGCGCGGAATATTCGCCTAGGCTGTGACCGGCAACATAGGCCGCGTTTTCAGACAATTTCACGCCATTTTCGGCCAGAACCGTGACCACCGCCATTGAAACGGCCATCAACGCAGGTTGGGCGTTTTCGGTGAGCGTCAGCTCGCTTTCCGGCCCGTCCCACATAAGTTGGGACAATTTTTGATCAAGCGCGTCATCGACGGCGGCGAAAACAGCACGGGCTTCGCCAAATTCCTCGGCCAGCGCACGCCCCATGCCAACAGCCTGGCTTCCCTGTCCCGGAAAAACAAATCCGCGTTTCATGTAAACCTCCCAACTGGCAAAACAGGCTTATGCCCATTGCTCGATCTCTGGCCTAAGTCTTTACAGCCCGCTTGGGGGCTTGCCAAGCATTTGTTATCGGTGTACACGAGCCATGATTGAAATTCGGCTGGGGGCTGAACGGATCGTCTGTCGTGGTGACGGACAGGTTTTTGCCGGGATCCTGTGTCTCCGCTCTCGCGTTACTTGTGGGCCTCTCCGGGCTCGCCAGGGGCTCGGCGCCGATAAGACAAGGAGAGAGGTTATGGCTCTATACGAGCATGTTTTCATAGCGCGTCAGGATATTTCGTCCCAACAGGTCGAAGGTCTGACTGATATGATTACCGCCGTTTTGGAAGAAAATGGCGGAAAAATCACCAAGCAGGAATATTGGGGCATCAAATCGCTTGCTTACCGGGTCAAAAAGAACCGGAAAGGGCACTATTCACTGCTGAATATTGATGCCGAACATAGCGCGATTGCGGAAATGGAGCGCCGCATTAGCCTGAACGACGATATTATTCGATTCATGACATTGCGGGTCGATGAGCATGAAACCGAAGAATCCGTCCAACTGCGCAATAAAAACCGTGACGAGCGCCGTCCGCGCCGTGACGCCAATCCAGAAGAGGGAGCCCGCTCATGAGCCAGGGACGCCGCCCATTCGGTCGCCGCCGCAAATCCTGCCCGTTTTCAGGGGCAAATGCGCCGGTTATTGACTATAAAGACACGCGCCTGCTGCAACGCTATGTTTCCGAGCGGGGCAAAATTGTGCCGCGCCGCATTACCGCTGTTTCTGCAAAAAAACAGCGCGAACTGGCCCGCGCCATTAAGCGCGCGCGCTATCTCGCGCTGATGCCTTACGCTGTCGATCAATAAGTCGACAGTTTTCCGCCGCACGAGGTGGTGACATGACACAAGCCAAGGCTCTCAGGGTCTCTTTTGCAGCCGTTTTTACCTGCGGTCTGCTTGTCGCGCTTGTTACTTTGCCTTTTGCGGCTCTGCCAATAGCCTATATCGGGCTGACCATGGGACTGACGGCGGCCGCGTTGACGGCTGGTTTGGCCTCTGTTTTATTGGGCGCGCTGGCCGGCTCCGGCACGGCGCTCAGTTTCATTATCAGCTTTGGTGTGCCGATTTTATGGCTCATTCGTCTGGCACTGCTATCGCGCCGACAAAGCCTCGACACGGATTATGAGTTTTACCCCGCTGCGCAGATTATTTTGCAGGCGGTCATTATCAGTGCGGCGCTGGCGGCTCTCATTTTTTTGGTCAATGCCGATGTTCCCCAAGGGCTTCCCGGCATGTTTGCCCAAAGCCTGCAAAACGCACCGCAAGTTTCCGAATTGATCCGCACAGTTTATGGCACCGACACAAATCTTTTGGGTGTCGCCAATATTATTCTGATAACGGGGTTTGCCACCTGGCCGCTTATTTTGCTGGGCACGCTGCAATGCGCCCAAGCGCTTGCCCAATACGGCGGCAATAATCTGCGCCCCGCCGAAACGCATGACCGGTTGAAAATGCCGATTTGGTTCGATTTTGCGCTGGGTCTTTCGCTATTGGGCGCGTGGGTCGCAAGTGACTGGCCGGCCACGCTATCGGCTGTATTTGCAGCGATTCTCATAGGCGCATATTTTCTGTTGGGTTTGGCGGTTATTCATGCTATTTCCCGCTCCTGGAATGGTCGTGTCTGGTTTCTGGCGGGGCTTTATTTCCTGATTTTTGTGATGGCATGGGTGATCGTACCGATCAGTTTGCTCGGTCTGCTTGAGTCTCGGCTCAATTTACGTCGCGCGCCCACACAGCCGCCGAAATCAGACGATGATGAGGAGAACAGGTGATGCAGGTCGTATTATTGGAGCGTGTATCCAAACTTGGACAAATGGGCGATGTTGTAAACGTCAAAGACGGTTACGCCCGCAATTTCCTATTGCCGCAGGGCAAGGCATTGCGCGCCAATAAAGCGAATCTGGAACGCTTTGAAAACGAGCGCGCGCAACTGGAGGCGCGCAATTTGGAGCGCAAAAACGATGCCGAGGCCGTTCATGCCAAACTGAACGAGCAGACATTCGTCATTATCCGGCAATCCGGCGATACCGGCCAGCTTTACGGTTCAGTCACCTCGCGCGATATCGCAAGCCAATTGTCGGACGAGGGTTTCAGCGTCGAGCGCAATCAAATCTCGCTTGAAATGCCAATTAAAAATCTGGGCCTGCACAATGTCAGCGTGACATTGCACCCTGAGGTGACCAGCACGGTGGTTGTGAATGTGGCACGCACCGAAGAAGAGGCCGGGCGCCAAGCTGCCGGTGAAGATGTAACGGCGGAACAACAAGCTGAGACGGACGAAATCACGCCGGATGTCGAAGAAATTTTCGACGAGGGCGTGGAAGTTGAGTTGAGTGACGACGCAGAAGAAGGGGCAGAGGAAGAGGCCGGTGATGAAATTGCGGCTGAAACCGCAAGCAGAGCATCTGCGGAGTCTGAAACGGAAGAAGCAGTCGCTGGAACCGACGGCGATGAGGCTGCTGAGGACGAAACACCCGCTTGAGGAAAAGTTGTCCCCGAAGTTAACAGGCCGCCCAAATTTTTTTCGGGCGGCCTTTGCTTTTTTACTCGCGATTTTGACACGCTTGACTAGATTGGAGTGATGGAAACGCCTGTTGCCCAAATAGCTGCCCAACCCGAAAACGCCGAAGCGCCGCAATTGCCGCATAATATTGAGGCCGAGCAAGGGCTGTTGGGCGCCCTGCTCATCAATAATGATGCGCTAGAGCAAATCTCCGATTTTTTGTTGGCGCGGCATTTTTTCGACCCCGTGCACGCGCGTATATACGAAGCCGTTAGCAAGTTGATTAACAATGGCAATCTCGCGTCTCCGGTTACATTGAAAACCTATCTCGACCATGATGACGGACTGGCAACACTTGGCGGAGCGGGATATTTGGCGCGTCTGGCGAGTAACGCAACCACCATTGCCAATGCGCGCCAATACGGGCGCACCATCTACGATCTGGCGGTACGCCGCGAACTGATAACGGTGGGCGAGGAAATGATTGCCGATTCGTTTGAAGCCGAAATTGACGAAAACCCCGCCTCGCTCATCGACAAGGCCGAACAATCGCTCTACGAAATTGCCGAAAAGGGCGCGCACAGTTCGGGCTTTATGCCCTTTGAAGAATCGCTTGCCGGCGCCATCGAAATGGCCGAGCGCGCCTATCAGCGCGAGGGTCATTTGTCGGGAATTTCCTCCGGCTTTCGCGGGCTCGACGACATGCTGGGCGGGTTTCAGGAAAGCGACCTCATCATTCTGGCCGGGCGCCCCGGCATGGGCAAAACCGCGCTGGCAACGAATGTCGCCTTTTCAATTGCCAATGACTATCTGAAAGCGCAAACCGGCGGCAACACCGAAACTCTGCCCGACGGCACGGTAAAAGTGAAAGATGGCGGAGTTGTAGGGTTTTTCTCGCTGGAAATGTCAGCCGAGCAACTGGCAACACGTATGCTGGCCGAACGCTCCGGCGTTTCATCATCCAATATTCGCAAAGGCGATATTCACGAGGACGAATATGGCCGTCTGGTTGCCGCCGCGCGCGATCTGAACGATGCACCGCTCTTTATCGACCATACCGGTGCCATTCCGATTGCGACATTGGCGGCGCGCGCGCGGCGTCTCAAACGCCAGCGCGGGCTGGGGTTGATTGTGGTTGATTATTTGCAGCTAGTTCGCGCCTCCAATACACGCGGCAATGACGGGCGCGTGCAGGAAGTGAGCGAAATCACCCAAGGCCTTAAAGCCCTTGCCAAAGAGCTGAACGTGCCGGTTCTGGCACTGGCGCAATTATCGCGTCAGGTGGAGACACGCGACGACAAGCGCCCCCTGCTGGCCGATTTGCGCGAGTCCGGTTCGATTGAACAGGATGCCGATATCGTGATGTTTGTCTATCGTGAGCCCTATTATCTCGCGCGCGAAAAACCGACCGAAGGCACGGAAGAGTTTATGCGCTGGCAAGAGCGCATGTCGCTGGTCGACGGCACGGCCGAGGTAATTATCGGCAAAAACCGGCACGGGCCGACGGGCACCGCAAAAATGGCCTTTGAAGACCGGTTTACGCGCTTCTCCGATCTGGTTGAAGACGACCATTTGCCAGAGCGTTATGACTGACCCTGGGTCGCGTTCACCCGACTGCGCGCAGGTGACGGTCGACCTCGCCGCATTGGGCAGAAATTATGAAACCATGCGCGACAAATCCGGCATGGCCGAGGCAGCCGCTGTTATAAAAGCCGATGCCTATGGGTTGGGGATGACGCAAATCGTCCCGAAATTGCTGGCTATGGGGTGCCAGAGTTTTTTTGTAGCACTGGAAAAAGAGGGCTATGCGGCGCGTGACCTGGCCCCCCATGCCGATATTTATGTACTGAACGGCCTGCCCGCCGGCGCCGCCCGGAATTTTGCGGAAGCCGGTTTGCGCCCATGTTTGATTTCTTTGGAGCAAATTGCCGAATGGCAGGATTATTGCCGCGCGCATGGCGCACATCCGGCATGCGTGTTTGTCGATACCGGCTTCAACCGGCTGGGGCTTGACGAGGCGGAAGTGCAAACGCTTGCAAGCGACCCCTCATTGTTTGAAGACTGGACGCTCGCGCTCGTCGCCAGCCATTTGGCATGTGCCGATGACACAGAACACCCGATGAACCGCGCCCAGCTCGAAAAATTCAGATTTGCCCGCGACCTGTTGCCCGACGCGCCGGCATCGCTGGCAAATTCGGGCGGTGTTTTGCTGGGACCTGATTACTGCTTTGATATGACCCGCATCGGCATCAGCCTTTATGGAGGGTCCCCGCATGGCACGGATGAAACAGCCTTGGAAAGCGTTGTGACATTGCACGCGCCGGTGTTGCAAACACGCATGCTTGAGGCGGGTGACAGTGTCGGTTATGGCGCAACATTTACCGCCGCGCGCGATATGACCATCGGCATTGTCGGGCTGGGCTATGGCGACGGCCTGTTGCGCAGCCTCGGCAATCGTGACACGGGCATTGCGCGGCTCATGGTGAACAACACGCCTGCGCCGCTTATAGGGCGCATGTCAATGGACACGCTGGCGATAGACCTGACAGACTTCGAAAAACCTGTCGCGCCCGATGATGTGGTGGAAATTTTCGGCCCCAATAACCCGATAGATGCCCTTGCCACACAGGGCCAGACAATTTCTTACGAGCTTCTCACTGGGCTCGGAGGCCGCTATAACCGCATTTACGAAGATAACTGACCCTCATCCGGTCACGACACGGAGATTGATGTGCAGGCGATTGCTACCATAGGCAGGTTTTTTCTTGGGTTTTTCAGCCAAACCGGTCTTTTGACCTTGTTCATTGTGCAGGCTGTCAAAGCGCTCGTGACACCGCCAGTTTATCAACGGCTCATCGGCCAGCAGATTATGCGTATCGGCTATTATTCTCTGCCCGTGGTGGCGCTGACCTCGTTTTTCACGGGCGGCGCGCTGGCAATCCAGATTTATTATGGCGGCAATCAGTTCAATTCCGAAGCAATTGTATCGAGCATTGTGGCGCTGGGCATCACCCGCGAATTGGGGCCGGTGCTCGGCGGGCTTATGGTGGCAGGCCGCGTGAGTGCGGCCATCGCCGCCGAGATTGGCACCATGCGCGTGACCGAGCAGATCGATGCGCTGACAACCCTGTCGACCGACCCGTTCAAATATCTGGTAGCACCGCGCGTCATTGCCGCAACCTTGTGCATGCCTGTGCTGGCGCTGGTTGCCGACATTATCGGTGTAATGGGCGGCTTTGTTGTCGGCACACAATCCTTTGGCTTCAACGCGGCCATTTATGTTCAGCAGACAGTGAACTTTTTGCAGCCCGATGACGTGATTTCCGGCCTCATCAAAGCAGCTGTGTTCGGTTTCATCATCGCAATTATGGGGTGCTATCACGGCTATCACAGTAAGGGCGGCGCACAAGGCGTGGGCCGCGCCACCACCAATGCCGTTGTGGCGTCATCCATTCTAATTCTGGCGGCGAATTATCTGATGACGTCGCTCCTGTTCTCCGCATGACCGGTATGATAACCCTTGCAGGTGTCACCAAAGCCTTCGGTGCCAAACAGGTGTTGCAGGGCGTTGACCTGAACATTGAAAAGGGTCAGTCGGTGGTGGTGATAGGCGGGTCGGGCAGCGGCAAATCGGTCATGTTGAAATCCATTTTGGGTCTTTTGACGCCCGATAGCGGCACGATACATGTTGACGGAACACAGACGGTCGGCCTGTCGCGACGCGACCGCGCACATATTGACGCCAATATCGGCATGTTGTTTCAAAATGGCGCCCTGTTTGACAGCCTGCCGGTCTGGCGCAATGTGGCTTTTCGGGGGCTTCAGGACAACACGCTCGATATGCAAGCCGCTCGCGACATTGCCGTTACCAGCCTGTCGCAGGTTGGGCTCGGGCCGGAATTGCTGGATGTTTTTCCCGCCGCGCTTTCCGGCGGCATGCAGAAGCGTGTCGGCCTCGCCCGCGCCATCGCGTCAAAGCCAGACATTATATTTTTCGACGAACCGACCACTGGCCTCGACCCCATTATGACGGATGTTATCAATCATCTGATCTGCGATTGCGTGCGCGAGCTGGGCGCGACGACGCTCACCATCACCCATGACATGACCAGCGTGCGGGCGATTGCCGACAAAACCGCGCTGTTATACCAGGGCCGCATCATCTGGCAGGGAACGACGGACGAGCTTGAACAATCCGATGACCCGTTTTTGAACCAGTTCATTAACGGGCTGGCGCATGGCCCCATTGAAGTGGAAGGTCAGACGGTGGAAGCAACTGTCACGGGTGGTACCTGATGACAAAAAACAGCCAATATGTTTGCAATAATTGTGGCCATGTGAGCAGCAAATGGTCGGGAAAATGCGATGCTTGCGGAGCATGGAATGCCATGACGGAAGAACCCGCCGGCGACCGCCCGCCCATTGGACGCGGCGCAAAGGCCCCCAAAGGACGCAAGGTCGAATTGTCTTCACTGTCCGGTCAAGACACCGAACCGGCGCGGCTGATTTCCGGCATAAGCGAACTCGACCGCGTACTGGGCGGCGGGCTGGTGGCGGGTTCGGCCACATTGCTGGGCGGCGACCCCGGCATTGGCAAATCCACATTGCTGTTGCAGGCCGCGGCAAGCATGGCGCGCAAAGAGTTACGCACGGTTTATGTTTCCGGCGAGGAAGCCCTTGCCCAATTGCGCATGCGGGCGGCACGTCTGAAGCTCGCCCAGGCGCCCGTGGAACTCGCCGCCGAAACCAATATTGCAGATATTCGTAAAACCCTTGAAAGCGCCGGTGATGTCGGCCTCGTGATTATCGATTCCATCCAGACCATGTGGTCGCCTGCCATTGAAGCTGCGCCGGGCACGGTCAGTCAGGTGCGCGTATCGGGCCAAGAGCTCATTCACTTTGCCAAGGCCAATGATGTTGCCGTCATTTTGGTCGGCCATGTCACCAAAGACGGTCAGATTGCGGGACCGCGCGTGCTGGAACATATGGTCGATACGGTGGTTTATTTTGAAGGCGACCGCGGCGACCAGTTCCGCATTTTGCGCGCCATCAAAAACCGCTTCGGGCCGGCCCACGAAATCGGCGTGTTTGAAATGCGCGAAGAAGGGCTGGCCGAGGTTCAAAATCCCTCGGCGCTGTTTCTCGAAGCGCGCGATGAGAGCGTACCCGGCGCAGCCGTATTTGCAGGCATAGAAGGCACACGCCCCGTTCTTGTTGAAATTCAGGCGCTCGCTGCCCCCTCATCGCTGGCGACGCCGCGGCGCGCGATTGTCGGCTGGGACAGCGCGCGCCTGTCGATGGTTCTCGCCGTTTTGGAGGCGCGCTGTGGCATGGCATTTGGCGGACGCGACGTGTTTTTGAATGTTGCCGGAGGCTTGCGCATCAACGAACCGGCGGCGGATTTGGCCGTGGCGGCGGCTCTCATTTCGTCAATGTCAGGCAAGCCCCTGCCCCGGCAGTCCGTAGCGTTCGGCGAAATCAGCTTGTCAGGTACCGTGCGGCCGGTCAGCCAGAGCGACTTGCGACTGAAGGAAGCCGCCAAGCTGGGCTTTCAGCAGGCTTTTGCTCCGGTGGCCGGCAAAGCGGCCATGCCGGTTAAGGAAATCGGAGATTTGGCCGCCCTTATCGCCGCGCTGGGCGTCTCACCAAACGACCCGTCAGACGACTCATGATAGGTTAGCGACCATGGAATTGCTTGCCCTAGATTACGTTATATTCGGTGTCCTGCTGGTGTCGGCGGCGCTGTCTCTCATGCGCGGGTTTGTCAAAGAAGTTCTTTCCATCACAGGCTGGATTGTATCCAGCTATGCCGCGCTCTTTCTGGGGCCGTTGGTTAAGCCGTTTCTTGCACCCTATATCAATATTGAATGGGTGGTGAATGCCGGTGCGCTGTTGCTGGTGTTTCTGGTTGTTCTCATACTGTTTTCATTTCTCAGCAATTTCATTTCCTCCAAGCTCCGCGACAGCGGCATCGGTATGCTGGACCGCACCTTGGGCGTCGCCTTTGGCGGCTTGCGTGGGGCGTTTATTGTTTGCCTTGCCTATTTCGTTGTGGTGCTCGTGCTGCCGGAAAAAGACCACCCCGACTGGATCCGTGACGCCAAAATGCGCCCGCTTCTGCAAACCGGCATTCGGGTTATGGTAACCCTTGTGCCAATGGATCGCCTGCCACTCAACATCACCAACATTGAGGGCACATTGCGCAATATGCCCGAACAAAGCCTCGAACAACTCGCCCCAACGCTTTTACCGGAACTCACGCCTGACGCAGCGGATGATGCGCCCGATCCTGTCGAAAACGAAGCACAAGACACGCAAGCCGACACAGGCTATAAACAAAACGACCGGGACTTGATGGAACGTCTTATCCGCAATACGGAAGGTGTCAGATGAACTTGCACAATTCCTATGGCGACAGGCTACGCGAAGAATGCGGCGTGTTCGGCGTGTTCGGCCACCCCGATGCAGCAGCACTCACGGCGCTCGGGCTGCATGCCCTGCAACATCGCGGGCAGGAAGCGGCGGGCATTGTTTCTTTCGACGGCAAGCAGTTTCACGCAGAGAGGCGTCTCGGCCTCGTCAGCGACCATTTTACCAAAGCCAGCATTCTCGACCGGCTGCAAGGCAATATGGCATGCGGCCATGTGCGCTATTCAACCACCGGCGAAACAATTTTGCGCAATGTGCAACCCCTGTTTGCCGACCTTGCCGGTGGCGGTTTCGCCGTTGCCCATAATGGCAATCTGACCAACGCGCTCACTTTACGCAATTCGCTTGTGCGCGACGGCGCGATTTTTCAGTCAACCTCCGACACGGAAACCATTTTGCAACTTGTCGCGCGGTCAGATCGCGGGAACACGCTGTCGCGCTTTACCGACGCGCTTTTCCAAATTGAAGGGGCGTATGCGCTGGTTGTCTTGACCAATAAAAAACTTATTGGCGCACGCGACCCGCTGGGCATTCGCCCCCTTATTCTCGGCCAGCTTGACGGCCATTATATTCTGGCCTCGGAAACCTGCGCGCTGGACATTATTGGCGCGCAATTTGTGCGTGAGGTTGAAAATGGTGAGATTGTTGTTATCACCGAAGACGGCTTGGAAAGTGTCAAACCCTTTCCGAAACTTGCGCCGCGTCCATGCGTTTTTGAGTATATTTATTTTTCTCGACCCGACAGCATTATAGACGGAAAAAGTGTTTATGACTGCCGCAAGGCACTGGGTCGCCAATTGGCCCTTGAAAGCGCGATGCCCGCGGATGTCGTCATTCCGGTACCCGACAGCGGAGTGCCGGCCGCTATCGGCTATGCCGACCAATCAGACATCCCTTTTGAACTGGGCATCATCCGCAATCACTATGTCGGGCGCACCTTTATTGAGCCTCAGCAATCCATCCGCGCTTTTTCGGTGAAACTCAAACACAATGCCAACCGCGTAAATGTTGACGGCAAGCGCGTGATTCTGATTGACGACTCGATTGTGCGCGGAACGACGTCCGTTAAAATCGTCCAGATGATGCGCGACGCCGGTGCAAAGGAGGTTCACTTGCGCATAGGTGCGCCGCCGATCACGCACCCTGATTTCTATGGCATTGATACGCCCGACCAGGATCAATTGCTGGCGGCAAATAATTCGCTGGAAGAAATGCGCGCCTATATCGGTGCTGACAGCCTCGCTTTTTTGAGCGTTGACGGGCTCTATCGCGCCATGGGCTATGAAGATGGCCGCGATCCGGTGCGTCCGCAATTTACTGACCACTGTTTTACTGGTGATTATCCTACTAAATTAAGTGACAATGAAAGTAATGAAGAA